>DATKNH010000070.1 GCA_035541455.1 Syntrophorhabdales bacterium | reverse complement strand
CCACGCTGAATTCATTCATGTAGCATCCGGGTACCCACGCAAGTGGGTATTGCATTATGGCGATTCAAATCCCAATATCGAATATCTAAATCCTAAACGAATTTGAATACCAAATAGCCCAAATTAGAGGCTGGAGCCTAGATCCGTTTTGGATTTTGGCGATTCGATATTGTTTAGGATTTAAATATTAGGACTTAGAATTTATCCTCATGAGCACCTCGCTCTTTTTTTATTCAGCGTGGCCTAGCTCGCGACTTTCGTGTTCGAAATCTGTAAGATTATAACTCGATGCACCGGTGTGCTAACGAGGCAGAACCTCGGCCATTGTAAGGCCTACTTCTGCAGGATTTTTCACGACCCGCACGCCGGCAGCTTCGAGTGCTGCAATCTTCTCTGACGCGCTGCCTATCCCGCCTGAAACGATGGCGCCCGCGTGTCCCATCCTGCGCTCGGGTGGCGCGGTCAGGCCGGCTATGAAAGCAACGAGAGGCTTCGTCATGCGGTTCCGATAGAATGCGGCAGCGCTCTCTTCCTGCGTGCCGCCGATCTCGCCAATCATGATTACGGCAGCAGTTTGCGTGTCCTTCTCAAAGAGCTCAAGCACATCGACAAACGAAAGTCCGACAATCGGGTCCCCTCCAATGCCGACACAGGAGGACTGGCCCACGCCCAGTTTTGAAAGTTGATCAACCACTTCATACGTGAGGGTACCGCTGCGCGACATAATACCCACGCTACCTGTTCTGTGGATGTAGCCCGCCATCACGCCAACCTTCGATTTACCCGGCGATATGACACCCGGCGTATTTGGACCGACAAGCTTGGACTTCTTGCCGAGGAAGTAATGACGGACCGCGATCATGTCGAGCGTCGGGATACCTTCCGTAAGGCAAACAATTAAATCAAGCCGGGCCTCCGCGGCTTCCATGATTGCGTCCGCTGCGAATGCAGGCGGAACAAAGATGGCAGATGTATTGGCGCCCGTTGCATTGACTGCATCGTTGACCGAGTTGAAGACAGGCACGCTGTCAATGGACGATCCTCCCTTGCCCGGCGTCACTCCGGCAACGACTTTCGTGCCGTAGTCGAGCATCTGCCGCGCATGGAAACTCCCTTCCCCGCCGGTGATACCCTGCACCACGACGCGCGTATGCTCATCGACAAGTATGCTCACGCCAACTCCATGGTAAATCCCAATATCGATTATCTAAATCCTAAACAATATCAAATGATCAAAATTCAAAACCAAACAAAGCCGGGACTTCCACGTTTGAAGCATTTGATATTTGATATTGGGATTTGTTTAGGATTTCGATATTAGATACTAGAATTTCTACTCCCCCAATCCCAACGTCCTCATCCTCTGCCCTCAAGCAGTGTTGAGAGCATCTCCGCTGCTTCTTTCATGGAGCCCGCTGACCTGAAGTGGAGACCCGACGCAGCGAGTATAGTGCGCCCCATCTCCACATTCGTTCCCTCCAGTCTGACAACAACCGGCGTCTTGATATCGAACTCCCGTGCCGCCTCTGTCACACCCTTCGCTAGCGTATCGCATCGCAAAATACCGCCGAAGATGTTGATAAAGACAACTTTCACATCGTGATCGGAAATCAGTATGCGCAAGGCCTCCCTCACCATTTCAGCAGACGCTCCTCCACCTACGTCGAGGAAATTAGCGGGCGCCGCGCCTATCAGTTTGATGAGGTCCATGGTTGCCATGGCCAAACCCGCGCCATTCACCATGCAGCCCACGTTACCGTTCAGCTTTATGTAGTTGAGCTTGTATCGTGAAGCTTCAACCTCCAGCGGTTCTTCTTGAGAGGAATCTCGCAATGAGGAGACATCAGGGTGCCTGTACAGCGCATTGTCATCAAAATTGATTTTAGCGTCGAGTGCAACCAGCTTCCCTTCTGCCGTCAACAACAACGGGTTAATCTCGACGTGGGAACAGTCCTTTTCGATGAGAAGACGGTACACGCCAGTGATAATGGGGCTCAACTGCTTCACACCATCCTTGTTAAGCCCGAGCGCGTACGAGAGCCGCGAGACCTGAAAGGGACACAAACCCACACCAGGATCTACCCAATCGCGGAGGAGCTTCTCAGGCGTTTCCTGAGCCATCTGCTCTATGTCCACTCCGCCCTCGGCGCTGGCAAGGATGGCAATGCACGCGCGATCCCGGTCTATCGTGAGTCCTATATAAAGTTCTCTGTCTCCTTTGACCGTCTCTTCAACAAGCAGCGCGTTGACCATCTTGCCCTCGGGTCCAGTCTGAGATGTCACGAGCTTCTTGCTGAGGAGGAGAGACGCTATATTTTGGACGTCTTCCGGCCTGTCGACAACTCTGATACCGCCTGCTTTTCCGCGGCCGCCCGCATGAAGTTGGGCTTTGATAACCAGGGGGGTGGTGCCGATGGTCCTTGCTGCCTCTACTGCGCCCTGGGGCGAATTCGCTAATACGCCCTTCGGGACAGTTATACCGTATGCCTGGAAGAGCTGTTTGGCCTGGTACTCATAGATCTTCATTTTCCCACGCACGAGCGTTCGCGGTCATGCTGGCTTTTTTCACTCGCCTCGCCGCAGCCATGCCGGCTCGGAGAGCGTCCTTATTGAGTTTCTCAGTCCCTTTTGGTACACGTGTCAGCACAGCCGCCTCAATCGCCCTTTTCGAGACGACAGAGGTCAGTTCGCTGATAGCTCCAAGCGCAATTATATTTGCCACCATTTCCTTCTTGAAGCGATCGCGCGCTATACGCGTAAAAGGTATCTGGATAGCGTCCGCTACATGGATCGTTTTGACCAGCGTAGAATCAACAATGAGTGTACCGTCGGCTTTCAAATCGATATAGTAATCATCCAGCGCTCTCTGATTCATGGCCACGAGCAGGTCCAACTTCATCGCCTTGGGGTAATCAATCTCTTCGTCGCTCACGATCACCTCAGATTTACTCGAGCCCCCCCGCGCTTCCGGCCCGTAACTCTGCGTCTGGGCCACTTCCTTGCCATCGTAGACACCGATAGCCTCAGCGAGGATAATACCCATCATGATCAGGCCTTGTCCGCCGGAGCCGCTCAACCGGATGTCATAGCGAAAACTCATGTTCCCTTACCTAGTCCCAGTTTTGCCCGCTCCCTGATGCGTTCGTATTCCTCCGTGTATATCGGTAGATCCCTGTCGGCAAGCACGCCTATAAGAAACTTCTCTTCCATTTCCTCGCGGCTGAGCTTTGAGGCTACCTCCACCGTGACTGCATGATCCCGCTGCCACTGCAACATTTCGACAGGTCCCCCGAGCCGATTCAGTTTTCCATACTGCGTGTTACAGTGGGCAATCACTTCGACAACCGAGAAACCCTGCTTCAGGAATGCTGTCTCCATAAGACCGTCAAGCAGTCTGGCGTGGTAAACCGTGCCTCTTCCCACAAAAGCAGCGCCCGCTGTCACGGCGAGTTCAGATATCTTGAACGCGTGTTCAATGTTGGTGTACACGGTCGTCGTCGACCTCATCCCATGCGGCGTGGTGGGCGAATACTGTCCGCCTGTCATGCCGTACACGCTGTTGTTCAGGATGATTGCGGTGAGATCGATGTTTCTCCGCGCCGCATGAATGAAATGATTCCCTCCGATAGCCACTGCATCGCCATCGCCCATGACCACGATTACTTTCAGGGCAGGCTTGGCGAGTTTAACACCTGTGGCAAAAGTCAACGCCCGCCCATGGGTCGTGTGCAGCGTATTGAAATCGACGTACACGGGTAATCTCCCGGAGCAACCGATGCCTGAGACAAGCACTACCTCGTCCTTTTCATAGCCGATCCGATCTATTGCGCGGATCAGGGCGCCCAGCATGATCCCTATGCCGCAGCCCGGGCACCACACGTGGGGAAACTTTTTGTCATGGCGCAGGTATTTGTGGATAAGCTTCGTGACCTCCACCATCACGCCACCTCCATTATGCGGGCGAGTATCTCTTCGGGCGTGATGATTGTGCCGTCTATCTTGTTGAGCGTCAGAACCCGCGTATAGCCCTGATTGACCCGTTTCACTTCACGGGAGATCTGGCCCATGTTCATCTCAGGCACCAGCACGTTCTTAGACGTCTTGAGGACAGGTTCCACGAGGCTCCTCGTGAAGGGCCATATGGTGATCAGCTTGACAAAACCCGCCTTGATTCCCCGCTCCCGCGCTTCCCGCACAGCCCTCTTCGCAGAACGTGCGACACAGCCGTACGCGATGACGGTAATATCCGAATCCTCAACCTGATCCACTTCACCCATCTGAATTTCGGAAAAACGCTGGCTGATTTTACGGAAAAGACGCGCGTTGAACAGGCCTATCTCGTCCGGTCTGCTCGTGGGAAAGCCACGGACATCGTGTGTCAGACCTGTCACGTGATACCTGTATCCCTCGCCGAAGTTTGCCATGGCCGGCACGCCGCCTGCGGTGTCCTCATACGGAATATACCATTCAGGAGGCACCTTTGGTTTTACACGGTTGAATATCTCCACCTGTCCTTCATCCGGCAGCACTACTTTTTCGCGCATGTGGGCCACCACCTCATCAAGCAGAAGCACCACGGGATTGCGGAATTTCTCAGACAGGTTGAACGCCCTTATCGTGAGGTCAAAACATTCCTTGACCGTCGAAGCAGAAAGAACGATCATGGGGTGATCACCATGCGTGCCCCAACGCGCCTGCATCACGTCTCCCTGAGCCGGAAACGTAGGAAGCCCGGTGCTGGGACCTCCCCGCATCACATTAACAAGAACACACGGCACCTCGGCGATGCAGGCAAAACCGAGATTCTCCTGCATAAGCGAAAATCCCGGCCCTGACGTAGCCGTCATTGATTTCGTGCCTGCGAGCGACGCGCCTATAACTGCACCGAGACTTGCTATCTCATCTTCCATCTGGATGAAGGTTCCGTCCAACTGGGGCAGCCGCACTGACATAACCTCGGCGATCTCTGTCGCAGGCGTTATAGGGTAGCCTGCAAAGAACCGGCATCCTGCCCGCAACGCGCCTTCGACCACAGCTTCATTGCCCTGTAGCAGCACCTCGTTCAGACTTCGCTTCTTCACTGTCCTTTTGTCTGCCTTTCTTTTTTCTCGTGGACTGTAATTGCAAAATCAGGGCAGCGCAATTCACAGAGACCGCACTTGGCGCACTTTTCCGGTTCTTTCACGTAAGGCGCGCCCGTTTCGTCTTTTGCGAGCGTCCCTGTCGGGCAAAAAGCGACACAGATGCCGCACGACTTGCACCATGATTTGTAGATGTCTATATTCGGCGGTTTCTTCTCTTTGGATTGCTTCTCGGGCTGGCTCATGATCACTTCGAGCTGTACACAAGCAAAGTATATACCACGACACGCCGAACATCAAAATAGATTCCTGGGCAAAGCCCGGAAGGAAAAATTCTAAATCCTGATCTCCCAAATCCTAAACGATGTCGAATCACCAAAATCCAAAACGGGGCTGGATCGGCGCGTTCGGTTTGGAACATTCGATGTTTGAGCTTGTTTAGGACTTAGATATTCGATAGTCAGGCTTGAATCACAGCGCGTTGTCAGCAGAACTGTTCACGTGGAGACGAGGTAGGTTGGAACTCGAATCGAGGAGAATGGTGACAGGGCCTTCGTTTGTGAGCTTGATTTGCATCATGGCTTGAAATACCCCTGTCTGCACGTTGGCCACTTTTTCTTTGGCTTTCTCTACAAAAAGCTCGAAGAAGGACTTTGCGCCATTGGCATCCATGGCGTCTGAAAAGGACGGGCGTCTTCCTTTGCGGCAGTCCCCGTACAAGGTGAACTGCGAAACGAGGAGAAGGGCTCCTCCGGTGTCGAGAAGCGACTCATCCATTTTGCCTTCCTGAGTCTCAAAAATACGGAGGTTTACGATCTTCTCCACCATCCAGTCGATATCGCGGGTGGTGTCATGCTTTCCGATACCGACAAAGACGAGGAGACCGGGGCCGATGCTGCCCACGCTTTCATCCTGAATCCGGACATCGGCCTCACTCACTCTCTGGACGACAGCACGCACGGCAGGAACCTCAGTGGGTGGTGATGAGTGAATAGTGACAATCTTTTAAAAAACGTTCCGGGCTACGAGTTCCGAGTTCGGATCAAAGCGAAACACCGTTCGTGTTTCCAACTCGTAACTCGCAACCCGTAACGGGTTCTTGAGCCTGGGCCTTGGACTCTTTGTTATTTCTCGCTCTCTGCTTTTTCCTTATTCGCGAGTTCTATGACCTTCTGGGCAATGTGAGCCGGCACTTCTTCGTAGTGAGCAAACTCGACCGCGAAGGTACCTCTCCCGCCCGTCATAGAACGCAGGTCAGGGGCGTACCTGAGTATTTCCGCCATGGGCGCAGTGGCTTTTACCACTTGATTTCGTCCTTTGGCCTCGACACCAACGATCCTTCCGCGGCGCGAGTTGAGATCGCCCATGATGTCACCAACATTCTCTTCAGGAATAATGATTTCCATCTTCATGATCGGTTCAAGAAGAACAGGGCTAACTTGCTCCATCCCCTTCTTGAAGCCCATTGATGCCGCGATCTTAAATGCCATATCTGATGAGTCAACTTCGTGATACGACCCGTCATAGAGGGTCACCCTGAAATCGGTGACGGGGAATCCCGCCAGCACACCATGCTCCATCGCCTCGACAACGCCCTTCTCGACAGACGGTATATAGTTCTTGGGTATCACGCCTCCGACTATCTTATCGGCGAATTCAAATCCTGTCCCTCTGGGCAAAGGTTCCAGCTCAAGCCACGTATCGCCGTATTGACCCCGTCCGCCCGACTGACGCTTGTACTTACCCTGTACCTTGGTGCGGCCTTTTATTGTCTCCTTATAAGGTACTTTTGGCTCTCTCAGGTCAACATCAACGCCAAACTTGCGCTTCATCTTTGCTGCGACGACTTCCAGATGGATCTGTCCCATACCCGACAAGATAAATTCTCGCGTCTGGTCATCTCTTGAGTAACGAATCGTCAGGTCTTCCTCCATCAACCTGGCGAGTGACGTATTGAGCTTGTCCTCGTCACCCTTTGTCTTTGGATGGAGGGAAAAGGAAATCACGGGCAAGGGCAGGCTCACCTGCGGGTAAACTATCGGACTCTTTTCATCACAGAGTGTATCGCCTGTGCCCGCCTCTTTCAGCTTTGCTACCGCTGCTATATCACCCACCGATACAAATCCTGCCGGCTTCTGCTTCTTGCCTACCAGATAGAATATTTGGCCGATCCGTTCCTTCTCATCTTTTATTGAATCGAGCACGGTGCTGTCCGGGTGGATCTCTCCCGAATAGACCTTAAAGAGTGTCAGCTTACCAGCAAAGGGATCCGTGATCGTTTTGAATACGAAGGCACTGAAGGGCGCTGTGGCGGTCATCTTCCGTTTTGCCGGCTGCCCCTTGAGATCCTTGCCCTCAACCTCGCCTTTGACCAGCGGGTGCGGAAAGTATCTGGCGATGTTATCGAGCAAGAACTGAATGCCCATGTTTTTCGCAGCCGATCCGCACATTACCGGCACAAGTTTTCTTTTCCAGATACCTTCCTTAAGGCATCGCTCTATCTCTTCGTCCTTTATCTCCTCACCATTGAGATAGCGCTCCATGACCGCGTCATCCATCTCTACTGCTGTTTCTATCAGCTTCTCTCTGTACTTTGCTGCCGCATCCGCCAGGTCCCCGGGAATATCAGCCTTGTCAAAACCGCCGGACTGATCATCCTTGTACATGTGGGCTTTCATGGAAATCAGGTCGACGACCCCTTTGAAGCCTTCTTCCTTACCTATGGGCAAAGCCACGACCAGGAGGCTCTTGTCTGTAAAGGTTTTGCCCAGATCATCGAGCGTCCTCTCAAAATCAGCCCGTTCCCGATCCATTTTGTTGACGAAGATGCAGCTGGAGACACCGAACTCGTCCGCGTATTCCCAGACTTTCTCCGTCTGCACACGGACTCCCGAAACCGCACTCACCACGATCACGGCTCCGTCCAGCACCCGCATGCAAAGCTTCGCGTCTGAGATGAAATTGTCGTCCCCGGGTGTGTCCAGCAGGTTGATCTTGTACTTATTCCATTCAAAACAGGCGAGGGATGAGGAGATCGTCGCCTTTTTTTCCATCTCCTCCGGCTCATAGTCCATCAAAGACGTACCGTCGTCAACCCGTCCCAATCTATTATTTTCTCCGGCCAGGAAAAGCATGGCCTCGACGATTGAGGTTTTGCCTTCTCCTACGTGTGAAAACATTCCGACGTTTCTGATGACGTCAGGCTCATACTTTTTCATCTGGGCTCCTTTCCAAAACTAATAAAAATAGATTTCCACCGGAAAACCCGTGGTCCTATCTTGCGTGCGCGTCGCCGAACTGTCCACAGCTTCAGCTGTTCTCGTTTGCCCGTAGAAAGCTATCTAGCGAGCACGGCTCGCCCCCGCACCCGCGCTGGCGGGTACCGGAACTCCATGTGGCTTGCCACTGGAAGAGGCGACACGAGTCCTTTAACTGAAGTGTGAATTTTACATGTCTCATAGCAAAAAATCAAGAATTAAACGCGGTTTAGCGGTTTTCGTTTATTGACTTCGGAGAAGTTTTTGTGGTTTACTACTCCGTCTTAATAAATATCAAGGTGGCTATATGAAGCGTACATTCCAGCCTCACAACAAGAGGAGAAGAAGGACTCACGGCTTTCTCGTCAGGATGAGAACAGAATCGGGGAGAGATGTCATCAGAAGAAGGCGCGCCAAGGGAAGACACAGACTTGCCGTTTGATGCAGCACACCCTCAGCAAGAACGAACGATTGGGCAGAAAAGAGTTTCGGCGCGCAAAATGGCGGAAACGAGGGAATACGCCCCATTTTCTCCTGTTTGAGAGCAGGAATGAAGGCTGCGGGAAGAGGTTTGGCGTAGTCATCCAGAGAAAAATCAAAGGGGCAGTAGTGAGGAACAGGATACGGAGATCAGTCAAAGAATTCTTCAGGCTGAACAAGGACCTCTTTGAGGACTGCCATGACTATTCCGTACGTATAGTCAGGAAACCTGAAAGGATTCGCTGGGACCTTATCAGCACTGAACTTCGGGCCCTGGTCGCCGGCACCAGGCAATGAGATTTATTATCGTAACTCTTTTGAAGCTATACAGGCTTCTTGTCTCACCGTTTGTGCCGACCACGTGCCGTTTCTATCCGTCCTGCTCAGCGTATATGCTGGAAGCGGTACAAAAGAAGGGCGTCTTCAAAGGCGCCGCGTGCGGCCTTCTCCGGATCCTCAGGTGCCACCCCTTTCATCCCGGCGGCTTCGACCCGGTAAAATAGCGGAGGTAGTACATGGATAAAAGGACGCTGATAGCGCTCCTCCTTGCCTTAGTTATACTCTTCGGTTTTCAATACTTTTTTGCACCTAAAGAACCTCCTGCTCCACCCAAGGAAGCGGCACCCGCAAAGGAAGCACCTGCTAAGGTAGAGTTGCCGGCTGCGAAGCCGTCCGCGCCGGGAGGGGTAAAAACAGAAGCTCCTGCGCCCACGGCCCCGGTGGCGAAAGCCATAAAAACATACTCAGTTGACACGCCCCTCCTCAAAGTGGCACTCAGCGACCTGGGCGGCTCCATCACAAGCGTCAGGCTTGTCAAATACAAAGAAACGCTCGGGTCCCCGCAGGGAAAAGAACTCTTTGAGGATATTGTCCCGTATCGGCAGATGCCCATCATCATGGAGGCTCAGACCGGCGGGACAGCAACCGACGCAACGCTGTTTACGTCCGACAAAGGAAACGTGAACGTCAAAGACACACCTGAAACAATCACCTTTACAGGAGCCCTGACGAATGGAAAAAAGGTAAAAAAAATCTATACCTTCTATCCTGACCGGTACACGATCGGGCTGCGCGTCGTCGTCGAGAACCTGGACCCAGAAAGGACCTACGCAGACCTTGCAATGATTTCAATGAAGGAAAAACCGAGCTATTCCTTCAAGGGGCCTTTCGTCTATAACGGAAAATCTCTGGATCAGGTCTCCAACCCTGATAAAGGGCTCGATGTGAACAAGTCTTACACCTATGCCGGCTTTGACGAAGGTTATTTTGCCTTCATCTGGATCCCCGAAGAAGCGAGCAAGCCTTCTCTAAGAATAGAAGAAGTAAACAAGACGATTCCCATAGAGAGACTCAAACTGGACAAGCCGGACGTTGCGGGGCAGTTCTACTTTGGTCCCCGGGATATAGAGATTCTCAAGAGCCTCAATATACGGGCAGAGAAGATCGTTGATTTCGGTTGGTTCGACATCGTAGCAAAACCGATGCTCTGGGGCATGAACTGGGTCAACAAATATACCCACAATTACGGTATAGATATTATTCTTCTCACGATCCTCATCAAGATTATCTTTTATCCCCTCAGCCTGAAAAGCTACAAGTCGATGAAAGAGATGCAGAAGCTTCAGCCGCAGATAGCCAAGCTGCGAGAGAAATACAAGAACGACAGAGAGAAACTGAACCAGGAAATGATGGGTATTTACAAACAGAAGGGCATCAACCCTCTCGGTGGATGCCTGCCCATGGTCATTCAGATCCCTGTCTTTTTTGCGCTCTACAAGGTGCTCATCGGTGCCATCGAGTTCCGGCACGCACCCTTTATGCTCTGGATAAACGATCTGGCGTCGCCCGAGGACCTTTTTTCGATCACGGTAGCCGGCTACACGCTGCCGTTCAGAGTTTTACCGCTGATTATGGGTATCACACAGGTCCTTCAACAGAAGATGACCCCCACAAGCGCAGACCCTATGCAGGAAAAAATGATGCTTCTCATGCCGATAGTATTTACCTTTTTGTTCTGGGGTTTTCCTTCCGGCCTTGTTCTTTACTGGCTCGTCAATAACGTGATATCCATCGCCCAGCAGATGTACATCAACAAGAAAGCAAAGTGAGGGAGGAGAAATGGATATCCTGGAATTTGAGGGTAAGACTTACGAGGAAGCAGTTAAAAAAGCAGCAACGGAACTGAATGCAGATATCAAAGACCTTGACATCGAGGTAAAAGAGGTCGACACGAAGGGCATCCTCGGCTTGCTCGGGAGCAAGAAGGTTCGCATCGTCGCGCGGCTTCACAGCAAGGCGGAAGAGGAGAAGCCCGCGGAAGCGCTGGAACAGACTCCCGAGGAGTACGGCAAGAAATTTCTGCTCGACATTGCGAACTTCCTTGGTGTCCGCCTTGAAGTGAAGGTCTCAAAATCGAATGAGCGGATACTTTTTGTTCTCGACACAGATGACGAAGAAACACTGGTCGGTCGCGAGGGCGAGGTGCTCGAGGGTCTTCAGCATCTCGTAAGGCTCGCCATTGCCAAGAAATATAAAGAGAATCTGAAACTCCTTCTCGATGTGAATGATTTCAGGGAGAAGAGAAAAAAGACTATCATCGTCATGGCGAAAAAACTTGCGGACAAAGCAAGAAGGAGCAGAAAGCCTATAAAGACGAAACCTTTGAATCCTTACGAGAGAAGGATCATACATACGCTCTTCAAGAGCACTCGAGGGATAAGCACTTCCAGTGAGGGAGACGGCCACACCAAGAGGGTCATCATTTCTCCTTCCGGATCAGGGAATGTACGATCCTGATACCATTTGCGTTGTATCCTCTGCACTGGGTGAAGCCGGAATAGGTGTTTTGAGAATGAGCGGGCCCCAAGCCCACTCTGTCTTAAGGACCATCTTTCAACCGAAGAAACCCGTCGATTCCTTCTCCCCCCGCCATCTCTATCTTGGCTTCATCATCAACCCCGATACAGGTGAGCCTGTTGATGAAGTCTTCGCTGTTTTTATGAACGGGCCCTGGACATACACCCGTGAGCCCATGGCTGAAGTTTATTCTCATGGCGGCATCAATGCTCCCAGGAAGATACTTTCGCTGATGGTCAGGCACGGGGCGCGAGTTGCTGAACCGGGTGAATTCACAAAGCGGGCGTTCTTGAACGGCAGAATCGATCTCGCACAGGCTGAATCCGTGCTCGATGTTATCCGGAGCGAATCGGATCAAGAGGCAGGTAGCGCCCTGCGCCACCTTGCCGGTCTGCTTTCCGAACGAATCGGTTCAGTCAGAGATCAGGTGAGAATTGCACTCGCCAACACTGAAGCGATGATAGATTTTCCTGACGAAGAACTGGAAGCAGATGGGCTGATCAATAGAAAGGAAACTGTTTCGTTGCTTGACACCGCACGGCAAAAGTTGCAGGAGCTTATTTGCTCATACGCCGATGGCAGGGCAGTGAAGAACGGTGTCGAAGTCTTGATCGTCGGGAGGACAAACGTGGGCAAGTCCAGTCTCCTGAATGCTCTCCTGATGGAGGAAAAAGCTATAGTCACTGCGCTTCCCGGTACAACGAGGGATCTTATCGAAGACGTCTTTCACGTAAAGGGCATCAAGCTGAGAATCATAGACACGGCAGGCTTGAGAATGCCCCGTGACGCTGCTGAGGAGCAGGGTATTGAACGGGTGAAAAAGAGAATACCGGCAGCAGATGTGGTTCTCTGGGTACTGGACAATGCAGAGAATTTTCTCGATGAGGATGAGCACATATATGACCTGATAAAAGATAAAAAGATAGTGAGCGTTCTTAATAAGAGCGATCTCCCGCAGAAACTGGACAGGGAGCGGCTGATTGAAAGAAACCTGACGCCTGTCAACGTATGTGCTTTGAACGGATCGGGTTTGGATATGCTGAAAGAAGTGCTCTACGATGTAGCCATGGGAACGGGGCATAAGAGCCCAGCGCTTCTTATCACCAATGTCCGTCACAGGGACGCGCTGATCAGAGTTGATGAAGCCTTGCAAAGGGCATTGTCGTGCACGAGACAGGAAGAATCACCGGAGTTCACTGCCTTCGAACTGCGCGAAGCGCTCTCGTGCTTTGGGGAAATCACGGGAGAGACGTGCAATGAGGAGATATTGGATGAAATATTCTCAAAGTTCTGCATCGGTAAATAATATCAGCTAGGCTTTTCAGGCCTCTCCGCAACGAGGTAGCAAAGCGACGCTAAGAGCGTAATCGCGCTCACGAGAAGATAGAGATTGTCAAGGCCGGAGAAAGCTACAACCGTTGTAGCAAGCATCGGTCCCACCGCCATACCTGTAAACCGTGAGGCATTGAGAAAACCGACCGTGCCACCGCTCTGGCTATCAAGAAAAAGGGTTATGATGAGAGGAATCGTCGCAGCAGCAAAGCCGGTCTGAATCATCCTGACGATGGTAAAGTCGGCTACCCCGCGCGTGAGCACAAGAACCGCCTGGGAGAGAATACTCATACCAAGCACAAACGCTATCATCTTCATGATGCCAATTCTTCTGGAGAGCCGGGTAAAGACGAATTGACCAAGCGCAGAACTGCCTGTATAAAGCATCACAACCACGCCGGCAAGCTTAAGAGCAGTTGGCTCATCAATACTCATTTTGCGAAATACATTCGGAAGCACGCTTGGGAGAAATGAAAGCTGGATCTGCGCCGCAAAACAGACCACCCAGGCTATCATTAAACGGCGATTAAGCACACGCTTACCCGACTTCTTTACAGGCCTGGGCAGAGGCGCCATATCGATCACGTAAATCTGAGCAAGGATGAATGCTACAGCCAGGAAGACTGCCCCGGCGAGGAAGCCGTTTCGATAGCCAAGAGTGGCGGCAGCGAACGTGCCGAGTGGTGGCCCGACCATGGGGCCCAGGGTAAGCGCGGCCTGGAATACTCCCATGTTCGACGCTTGCTGCTCCTTGCTCGCGCCGGACGATATCAGAATCATCCCCGTTGTCGAAACTCCGCCGAATATGCCCTGAATGATACGAAGCACGAGGAGAATATGGAGGTTTGTCGTGAAGGCCATCAAGAAGAACATGAGTGAATGGGTGAACATTCCCCTCATGTAGAGCATTTTGGGACTGTAGCGATGGGTGAGCGATCCCCAGACCGGCGATGCGAGTGCTGTGAAGATTGTTGTCAAGCCCACAATCGCCCCGACCCATAGCAGAGTCTCGCGCTGCGAATATGGACTCACCTTAAGGATGTAAAATGGCAGGAATATGTTGACAAAATTAAGAGCGAAGGCAGTGCCGAATTGGGTAAGCGCAACGGCTGCAAGATTCCGCCTTCGAGCTTCCGACTGTTTCTCTGGGGTATTGCGCGCGTCCATCTCGCTGACCCGTCCATCTCTGGGACACCCGCACGCGGGTACCCGGTCGCCCCCTCCAGCGGCGAAGCCGCCTGAGCCTCCCCTCTCCACCCTCCAACCGCTCCGCGGTTGCGGGTACCCGGTCGCCGTGCTCGCTAGATAGATACCCCGGGCGGCGGCGAGGCGTGTGCTCGCAACTGCGCAGTTTCAACCGGTTGTCGTAAAACGTAAGCGGCCACGGAGACCAGGGGAGGAATGGAACGAATTTCCTGCCGTTCCGGCGCTCGCCGGATTGACTCAGGGAATGTACTTCCGGAAGATGTCCCGGGCTATGATCACCCTTTGCACCTGATTCGTGCCTTCGTATATCTGGGTTGCCTTTGCGTCACGCATCATTCTTTCGACCGGGTACTCTTTCGTATATCCGACGCCGCCGAGGATCTGTACTGCATCGGTGGTGACTTTCATGGCGGTATCAGCCGAATAGACTTTGGCCATGGCTGAAAGCTTGTCCACGCCGATCGCGCTCATCTTGTCTCTTTCATAGACTTTCATGTCCAGCAGCAGGGCAGCGTCGTAGACGAGTGCACGGGCAGCTTCCACCATGGTTGCCATATCTGCGACCATGAACTGGATACCCTCGAAGTCGGCAATCTTCTGCCCGAACTGCACCCTCTTCCAGGCATACTCAACGGCAAAGTCGAGCGCACCCTGGGCGATGCCCACGCCTTGAGCGCCCACGGCAGGCCTCGACAGATTGAGGGTCGCCATAGCAAGGTCCCAGCCTTTTCCCTCTTTACCGATCAGGTTATCTTTGGTAAGCCTGACATTATCAAAAATCAGCTCGGTCAGGTCAGAGCCGATCATTCCCAATTTCTCTTCGCTCTTGCCGATAACAACGCCTGGATAATCCTTCTCAAAACAGAAACAGGATATCCCCGCAGTTCTTGCCGCCGGATTGGTCGTCGCAAACACGGTAAAAAATTGCGAATTGGCGCCGTTGGTGATCATCGATTTCTTGCCGTTGAGATAATAGTGGTCCCCCTCCTTCGTTGCAGCGGTCCTCATGTGCGAGGCGTCAGAACCTGCTTCCGGCTCGGTCAGGCAGAATGCCACAAGGTTGAGTGCTTCAGGATCCGCAAGCTTACCGTAAATGTATTTCTTCTGTTCCTCGTTGCCTGCTACCATTACAGGCATCACGCCCACGTGGTGGGCAAGCTGTATAAGGGAAGATGTGCCAGATGCTTTTGCAAGCTCCTCGGTGACAAGACAGAGAGATGTGATGTCGCCGTCGAGGCCGCCGTACTCCTCCGGCAGCATCAGGTACAGAAAACCGTGTTTTTTGTATAATTCCACCAGGTCCCATGGGAAGGCTCCCGTTGCATCGATCTCTTTTGCCCTGGGCGCCACCTTCTCCTTGGCCAATTTTTCGGCTATTTTTTGGATCATGGCGTGTTTTTCTGAAAGACTTAACATCTAATCCCCTCCAAATCGGTTTTTCCGGAAACAAAATAACGTTAAGGCCTGCTTGCTTATTGACAAGAACGAGGCAATATTTCTAACATACTTTGCATATAAATTAAAGCGGAACAGGGAGGAGACAACATGTCAAAAGTCTTCTTTACGGATATGAGAGCCCGACCCGACAGGAACCTGCTTGACAAGGTCGAAGGCTTGCTGGAGAGAATGAAAGTGGCCAAGTCCGTCAGAAAAAATGATCTTGTTGCTGTGAAGCTGCATTTTGGAGAGCTGGGAAATTGCGCCTTCCTGCGCCCGGTCTTTCTCAGAATCATCGTGGAAAAGCTGAAGAACGTGGGCGCTCAACCCTTTCTCACAGACACCAACACGCTCTACAAGGGTTCACGAACCAATGCCGTAAGCCATCTCGATACGGCAGTGCAGAATGGGTTCGATTACGCGTGCGTCCGCTGCCCGATCATCATCGCCGACGGGCTCCGGGGAGCAGATGGCGTGAAGATAAAGGTTCCAGGCGAGGTTCTCAAAGAGGTTTCTATCGCCAGGGAGATCGCGGAGGCGGACAGCATCATGGCAGTTACCCATTTCAAACTGCATGAACTCTCGGGATTTGGTGGAGCCCTCAAGAACATCGGCATGGGATGCGCATCGAGGGAAGGGAAACTTGTGCAGCACAGCACCCTCGCTCCTCAGGTCAACATCGAGAAATGCAAGGGGTGTAAAATCTGTTTTGACTACTGCCCGTCCAATGCAATTTCTCTAAACGATCATAAGAGGGCTACCGTCGAAGGCAGGGATTGCATCGGCTGTGGCGAATGCATTGCCGTCTGTCCCGAAGGCGCCATCGAGGTCCAGTGGACAGACGATGCCGATCTCTTTCAGAAAAAAATGGTCGAGCACGCGTACGGCGTACTCAGGGGAAAGAAGCATACGATCTTCCTTAATTTCATCATGGATGTGAGCCCTGCCTGTGACTGCTACCCTTCCAACGATGCCCCGATCGTGAGAGACGTAGGGATCCTTGCTTCCTTTGATCCTGTCTCCATAGACGCTGCCAGCGCCGACCTGGTGAACAACGAGGAGTCTCTACCCGGCACAGCAATAAAGCAGATAGCAGGAAAAGGAGAAGACAAGTTCAGGGCTGTCTATCCGTCTGTGGACTGGAATGTGCAGCTTGACCACGCAGAGAGACTGGGCTTGGGCGAACGGAAGTATATGCTGGTGAAAGTGTGATACCATGAAAGGCATGTATCAGAAATACGCAAAACTGCTTGTTCATTATTGTCTTGAGTTGAAACGAGGTGACAAGCTCCTTATCAATTCGACGTACCTTGCTGAGCCTCTCATAAAAGAAGTCTTCAGGGAGGCGCTGGATGCCGGCGCTCACCCGGAGTTGCAGATATCATTGAGCGACCTCTCAAAACTTTTTTACGATCACGCCGGGGACGCACAACTGCGCTATGTGTCACCGATGTATCTCCATGCGGTCAAATCGTACGATGCATTCCTGACCATACGGGCCCCCTTTAACGTCAAGGAACTCCAGTCGGTTGACGCTGAAAAAAAACAAAAGGTTGCAGTCGCGCAGACGGGAGTGAAAAGACTTTTCATGAGAAGGGCGTCAACAGGGGCGCTCAAATGGACGCTGTGCGAATTTCCCACTGAATCTCAGGCTCAGGAGTGCTCACTTTCCCGGAGCGAATATGAGAATCTGGTCTTCTCGGCATGCTTCCTCCGGCGTGAGAGCCCGGAGGAGGAATGGCAGAAGATGCGAACATCGCAGCAGCATATAGTCGATTTCCTGAATGCGCGGCAGCATATCCGTATCGTCGGCAGAGGCACAGATCTTTCTTTCGGCACCCGAGGACGCACATGGATCAACTCGGACGGACGACGCAACATGCCCTCGGGCGAGGTCTTCACGGCTCCGGAAGAAAATTCCGTTCAGGGTACAGTGACATTCTCATTCCCGGGCATATACATGGGAGAAGAAGTGGAGAATATAACGCTTCAGGTCGAGTCAGGCGAAGTAGTGAAATGGACAGCCAAGAAAGGCAAGTCGCTGCTTGACAAGATTCTTCAAATCCCGGGAGCAAAAAGGTTCGGAGAAGCTGCAATAGGAACGAATGCGGGCATACGCCGTTTTACCAAAAATATGCTTTTCGACGAAAAGATGGGCGGCACGATTCATCTGGCTCTTGGCGCGACATATCCGGAAACGGGCGGAAAGAATCAGTCGCCAATTCACTGGGATCTGCTGGCGGATATGAAGAAAGAGGGACAGATATTCGCCGACGGCGAGCTCATCTACAAGAATGGAGAATTCCTGATACAGCCGCAAAGCAAGAGGGAAGATGGAGGATCGCTTCGCTAGGAAGACCGCCACGCCTTCGGCGTGCCTAGGGAGCATTCACTAATAGTCACGGATACAAGTGCGATCTTCGTCTGCTTGTTTGTCTTTTTCTTCCATCGTCCGAGCGCATAGCGCGGTCTTCCTAGTGAGCGTGGCGAACGGTCTTCCCTCTGTTGTTCCGCTAATCTATGAGCTCCAGGCGGGCTTCCACGATCCCACTCTCCAAATCATCAAGGAATTCGCACGTTTCATCGGTATGACGAACACTGGGACAGGCAAGCTCGATCAGCATGGAGAGGCTCTGCTGAAACCACTGAGGGTCATCCTCCGTCGGAGAATTCCCGTCAATGAGTTCGAGAAATCGGACAGCCCGTACCAAAAGATTGGGGTCACGGTTCCTGCTGCCGATCAACTCGATGTGGTTGATGGCGATTTCATAGAATGAATCGGCAAGGGCTTCCACCTCTTCAGCGTCTATCAACCGCATCTGCCACAGTCTGTTCCGAGCCAACTTAAAACAAGCAATGCGCAGCAGAGTTTCCTGGAGTTCCATCGCTACGCCCGCTTGCCTTCGGTTATCCTCATTTTCTTGGTCATTATCCAGCTTAACTTTTTATCGGCTATATTGAAAAATCCTTTACAAATTAGTACCTTATTAATACTTTCGTACTAGTTGAGGGTTGCAAAACAGGGTGCAAGCGCGTATAGTTTTAGAGATTCGCTGATCTAATGGGGTTATCATGAAACACCTATTTTCCCTCATTCTGGCAATCAGCTTCATATCACTCGTGCCGGGTCCCTTACGCGCACAGGAAGAAGGGTACCGGGGCACCAGCGAGCTGAGTCCCCTGGAGCTCTCCTTCAAACAGCAGTACGATCAGCTTTCATCGCAGATCGCAGACCTTCAGAACCAGATTGACAGTGTAAACAGCATCAAGGCACAGGTAAATAGCATTATCGATCAGGTTCAGAGCGCGCGTGCGGCAAGCTTCTCCCAGGAGACGGACAAGTACAGGCAGCTCGAGGTTCTCGTGCCAGTGGTGGTCCGCTTCTCCCAGGACCTCGAGAACAAACAGACTCAGGTAAATCAGCTCATCTCCAGAAGGGACGCTCTCAAGGGAAGGGTCTTACAGTGGCGCGGGGCTCTCCCGCCGTGGTGGTTGGAGTAGAAAGGGCACGATTCGATGGGAGTACTGGTTAACTGGCTGGTTACCACACTCGCGGTGCTTATCGCGGCCTACCTGCTACCGGGTGTTACGGTCAGAAACTTCTTCGCAGGTCTGCTGGCGGCTCTAGTGTTGGGGTTAGTTAATGCGTTTCTTAGGCCAATCCTGGTCATCCTCACCCTGCCAATCACTCTACTCACGCTAGGCCTTTTCATTTTTGTCATTAACGCTCTACTGGTGCTTCTCACGTCTGCACTAGTGCCTGGTTTCGAGGTGCGCAGCTTTGGCTGGGCCCTTCTCTTCAGTCTTCTGTTTTCTATCGTCAGCTTTATTCTCCACCGCATCATCCCGTAACAGATGAGAGAACCGTGATGAGTGTTACATTTTGAGTTTCGAGTTGTTGCACGCAGCACTCAACACACAAAACTCAACACTTTATTTTCGTGATGTCCAGCGAGATATCGGTAACTCGTTCAAGGTGATTCTTTCTAACTATAAAATCCACCTCCATCCCTATTGCGCCCTTTCCAGGGAGGGTAAACTTGGGCTCCAAGGCGAAAACCATGCCTTCTTTCAAAATCGTGTGATGTCGCGGCGTGATGACGGGCAATTCGTTGATCTCAAGACCGAGACCGTGGCCGATAAAAGACACCTTCCCCTCGCCGAAGCCCATGAAGTAGGGCTCCAGACGGGCCTTCTCGGTAACTGCAGCCGCCCTGCTGAATAGCTGCGAGGCGTCCACTCCTTCCCTGCCGTAGGTTGCAGCATCCTCGATGATCTCTCGTGAAATCTCGTAAGGCTTTCTAAATATTTTTCCCATTTCGCCAAGCACAAACACGTACGTCTCGTCTGTGACGTACCCGTTGTACCCGCCGCCGTAATCGATAGAAATAGGGATCCCTTTTTCCACTTTATTAAATGACGAACCCAGCGGAACGGCGGGGGTTACACCCATGCCTCCCACTGCCACATCTGAGCATGACGGCATCGCTCCGGTGTAGCCCCCCACTACGGTGATAGTCGTCATTTCAAGATTGAATCCCCTCATCCTCAAAAAGCCCTGGTGGCCGCGCTTCCGTCCTTCGGCGACCAGTGCGGCGTCGATGTCCAGTTCCCTCGCTCCTCCCCGGATGAGGTGTTTTGCCTTGGCGAAGACATGACGCATGATCTCTCCCGACTTTTTGATCTGCTCTATCTCAAAGGGACTCTTGACCTGACGCAGCTCTTTAATCAACGGCGAAACATCTACAAACGTTTCAAAGCCGATGGTCTTTTTAAACCTTTCAAAAACAGATACGGGAAGTACGTCGAGTTCCATGCCCCCTGTGCCCCTGAGAATCTTCTTGTGACGCAGAATATCTTTTATGGCCTTGTCATTCTTTATGGGTGTGACAGGAAGCGGCGTCTCGAGCCTTGCTCGCTCAAGGCCTTTTTCAACGAAGAACATCGGGTCGCTATCAAGGGGCACCACGAGCGCACCCCTCTGAAGGGTGCCTGTGAAGTAGAAGATGTCCACGTTTTGCAGAATGATCGCGAAATCGATTCCCGCTTCGGCCATGCGCCGCCTGAGTCCATCCATGCGCGCGTAAATTTCGCTTTTCGGAGTCAGCTCAATATTCATGGCAGATCTCGAGGCTCGATAGCTTCCCTGTGAGATGTTTGGAGAGAGGTGTACCGGCCGGATCGCACCATTTTCTCCGTTCTCTAGCGCTCCATGTCTGACCCGCTCTACGTTCCGTCTCGTTCGATGCTTTTTGACTGCGAACTTCTCTGGTATCGTTATTCATATTGGCAGCTCGAGGAACGGAGGCGTACCTGGTGGTACGTCGGAGTGAGGCGCGGCGCCGGCAACGACGCAGATGGACTTTTGACGAAGCCAGTCTAGACGTATACCGGTGCAATAGGGAACTCGACGACTCTCTCTAACCCCTCCCTACGCACGATAAAATCAACCTCAATCCCTACTGATCCTTCGCCGGGGAAAATGAATTTAGGCTCAAACGCAAAAACCATTCCCTCCTGGAGGATCCTGTGGTGGCGGGGCGTTATAACCGGCAATTCGTTGATCTCCAGACCCAGGCCGTGGCCGATAAAAGAGACCTGTCCTTCGCCGAAGCCCATGAAATGGTCCTGCAGATCCGCTTTGCGGACGAGCTGTCGTGCGCGCTCGAATATCTCTGTGCAGTCCACGCCTTCCTTGCCGAATGCGGTTACATCTTCCACGATCTCCCTTGCGACTTCGTAGCCCTTCCTGAAACGATCCTTCATTTCCCCGACGACGAAGACGCGCGTCTCATCCGTGACGTAGCCGTTGTAGCCACCGCCGTAATCGACCACCACCGGTACACCCCGCTCCACAACCTTCAAGGAAGAACCCTGGGCGATTGCGGCAGTTAATCCCAGGCCGGAAATGGGCACGTCTGCATTGGAAGGAACACCGCTGCTCAACCCTGCGGTTACGTAGAGGTTCATCATCTCCTGATTGAAGCCTCGCATGCGCAGGAAGCCCTGGTGGCCGTATCTTCTTCCTTCGGCCACAAGCTCCGCATCAACATCGATCTCCCTCATGCCTTCGCGGACCACATCTTTCGCTTTTTCAAAGATCCGGGAGATGATCCGGCCCGACCGCTTCACCTGTTCGATTTCGAACGGACTCTTGATGATCCTGAGGTCACGAATAAGGCCTGCCACGTCCTTAAAATTATCGAAACCGACTAACTTTTTGAACCTCTCAAACACAGACACCGGAACAACATCCAGCTCCATTCCTCCGGTGCCTTTGAGCAATCCTTTCTGCCGCAGAATAGCAGCCACCTTTTTGTCACCGTCTACTCGGGTGATGGCGAGAGGCGTTTCAGCATGCGCCCGCTCCAGACTTCTCTCCACAAAAAGAAGCGGCTCGTCATCGAGCGGGATCACCATAACAGCCTTCTGTATTGTGCCGCTGAAATAAAAGAGGTCGGCATTCTGCATTATGACGGAGAAGCCGATACCCGCCTCGGCCATCTTTTCTTTAAGGCCATTGATGCGCCGCAGCAGCTCGCTCTCAGGTGTGTAATCAGAGGCTACAAGATGTTGCCACATACTCCAGCACCCTCCCTACTGCCTCATCCTTGCTCACGCGGATGGGTTCCTTTTCTGTTCGCAGTTTTATATCGACCATACCTTCTTTGAGACCCCGTTCGCCTACAGCGACGCGCAGCGGTATACCGATCAAATCGCAATCTTTGAACTTCACGCCGGGTCTCTCGTTGCGGTCATCGAGTACCGTATCAATGCCTCTGTCCACCAAGTTCTTGTATATGCCATTCGCCACCTCCATACTCTCCGCGTGAGAGGTGTTAACAGGCAACACCTCCACCAGGAAAGGCGCGATGCTGGGAGGCAGGATCATTCCGAACTGGTCATTATTCTGCTCTATGGCGGCAGCGACCGTACGGCCTATCCCTATACCATAACAGCCCATGACTATTTGCTTTTCCTTTCCCTCCTGGTCAAGATACGTGGCGTTCATCGACTTGCTGTATTTTGTGCCGAGCTTGAAAATATGGCCAACCTCGATACCACGGGTCGCATTGTGGAAACCGTCACATCGAGGGCACCTGTCTCCCACGCATGCCACTTTGAGGTCGTAAAATTCCCGCACGCTGAAATCTCCGGCATTCACATCAACGATATGCATGTCGCGTTGATTTCCGCCGACGACAAAATCTTCCATGCAGAGAACGTCAAGGTCTGCATAGAGAGGTACCTTGAGGCCGATAGGGCCGGAAAAACCGAGCGGACCACCCGTCACCTCCTCAATCGTCTGCTCATCCGCCAGCACCACGAAATCAAGGGAGAGGACATTCTTCAGCTTGGTTTCATTCACCTCGCGGTCACCCGCCACAAGCACGCCGATCGTCCCTTTATCAGTGTTGTAAAGCAGCGTCTTTATAAGCCTTGACGGCTCCACACCCAGGAAAGAAGCCACCTCGTCCACCTTCCTCTTGCCCGGTGTTTCAACTTTCCTGAAGCTGCCGCCCTTCTTGGTAATCGCTCTCTGGACACCACGCACTTCAGCCCTCTCCAGGTTCGCGGCGTAGTCGCACTTGTTGCACGAGATGATCGTGTCCTCGCCGGTTTCAGCAAGCACCATGAATTCGTGCGAAAAACTCCCGCCTATCTGCCCGGTATCAGCCTCCACTGCGCGGAACCGCAAACCGCAACGCCCGAAAATCTGCTCATATGCGTCGTACATCGCCATATAGCTTTTCTCTGCCCCTGCTTCATCAACATCGAAGCTGTAGGCGTCCTTCATTATGAACTCACGGGCACGCATCACGCCGAAGCGTGGCCTGATCTCATCGCGGAATTTTGTTTGAATCTGGTAGAGGATCAGCGGCAGTTCCCGATAGGAGCGCACCTCCCTCCTGACCAGGTCTGTCACGACCTCCTCATGGGTCGGGGCAAGGCAATGCTCGCGATCGCTCCGGTCTTTGAACCTCAGCAACTCCTTGCCGTAAAAATCCCAACGGCCACTCTCAACCCACAGCTCTTTCGGCTGCACAGCAGGCATCAGTATTTCCTGAGCGCTCTTTTTATTCATCTCTTCACGCACGATGTTCTCAACCTTCTTCAGCGAACGCAGGCCGAGCGGAAGCCATGTGTAGACGCCGGATGCAAGCCGCCGTATAAAGCCTGCCCTGAGCATAAGGCGATGGCTGAGCACTTCCGCTTCTTTCGGATCTTCTTTCATGGTGGGCATGAACATCCGCGAAAATAACATGCTGTCTTCCTCGCTTTCTTGCGACCGAAATACAGGCAAAATCGCTTCTAACTTACTGTAAAATACGGCTGGATGCAAGGATTAGTGCGCGACAGGATAGCCTTTGGCGTGCCACTCGGGAAATCCCCCGAGAAACGTGACAACGTTTGTGTAACCCATCTTCCGAGCCACGACCGCGGCGCCGGTACTCGTGTCTCACCCGTAGCCCCTGCAGTAGAACACGATCAACGTGGCCTTGTCCTCGGGAAGTACCTGCCTTAAGAGGTAGAGTTTATCAGGAGGGACGTTCACCGCTGTCGGCACATAGCCGTCCTGGTACTCACGAGGCGTCCGAAGGTCGACAATGACCATCTTCACGCCATTATCCATTCTCTTCTTGAGATCGCGGGCGCTGAGATCTTCGAACATCCTTGCCGGGCAGGAGATCTGCACAAAAGCAGAAAGAAGAAAGATTGCGCAGAGGATGGGCGAAGGCCGTGAAAGCTGACTCCTCCGGCCGATAGGGAAGGTCATTCCTTTACCGGGATGCGGGACTCGCAGGGCACGCCCACCTGGCAAAATCCGCACGCATAGGAGTCGAACCCGAAATGAGAGACGACATATTCCTTCATTTTGCCTGATACGAAGATCCTGCACTTTTCCTTGTCGTGCCCTTTCTCTTTGCTGATAGCGCCCACCGGGCAGCGATCCGCACACTTGCCGCAGGTGCCCTTGGCGAAGAAGAGGCAGTATTGCTGGTGATTCGTGTAAGGTCTCATCGTCGGTGGTATCTGGATACGCGCCACCACCGAACCGCAGCGCATCGCCTTGCCCACGGGCGTTATGAGGCCGTCGCACAGGCCGAACGTGCCCAGACCCGCGGCATAAGCAGCATGCCGCTCCGACCAGTTCGACGAATAACCGTATCGCTCCGACATCTGCTGTTTCCACCAGGGAGAATCGATGGGAGCGACCGCTTGATACCCCTCGCGTGTCAGCATCCCGGTCAGGTTCTTGCGCAACATTGCATTAAACTCCTCGCCGTATTTTCTTGCACGGGCCCATTCCTCAGATGGGGTTGCGGTCTCCTTCCTGTGCGCGCGCTTCGTGGATTCCGTCTGGGGCAGTATCCAACTGATCACGCTCAGTTCATCGGGCTTTACTGCAACATCAGGGAATGTCTTCACAAAAATTTCGTATGGCGTCATGAAGAAGTCGCCTATGTCGCTCTTCATTTCCGCATAGATCGGATCATCCCCTCGCGAGAATCCAACAAGGGGCTTGCCCCATGCAGGATCGTCGCTCGCATTCTTAAGGCTGTTCTCCTTGGATGCGACAAAGGTTTCAATGAATTCTCTGATCCACGTCGCCGTATCATCTATTTGTTTCGCCATATTCAGCTCTCCTTTTCACCGCCTACAAATTTTTGTCGCCGCATCTCCGCCGGCTCTTGCCTGCGTACACCTGCGATAAAAATCTTTCTTGAATTATACCATGTAACCGTCATGCATTGGCCAGCCATGCCCTGCTCGCGTAACGACGGTAAACGAGCGATGCCTGTACGATCTGCGATATATTCATGGCCCACCAGACAGAAATCGGCCCGAATCCCAATACAACAACAAAAAGATAGCAGAGCGGTATTCTGATAAGCCACACACTCAACGCCACCCGTATAAGCACGCTTCGGGTGTCACCGGCACCGCTCAAGCCTCCTCCCAGGATGACACCCGAGGCCATAATCGGCTCCCCGATCATATTAATGTAGATGTACCAGATTGTTTCTTTTATGACGATCTCATTATGAGACAGCAAGGGCACGATCCACCGGGCACTCAGTATTACGACCAGGGCAAGCGTCGAAACAATAGCCACCCCTATTGCCATGGTCACAAGACCGCTCTTGTAGGCATCGTCCGGCTTGCGCTCTCCCAGGCAGTTTCCCACCACAACAGCATTGGCCATATTGAATGCAAAGGCCGGAAGAAAGATCGCCGATTCCAGTCGGAGGCCTGTGGTAAGTGCTGCAAGAACTTCCACCCTGTGTTCCGGCAACAGGCTCAAAATAAGGAAGAGTACCATGGAGCCAAGCTGCCAGAGAACCTGAAGCACCCCCATGGGCCAGCCTATATCCAGCATTTTCTTAATGAGAGCATGCGAAAATCTCCTCGGGCCCATTAATAGTACACGGACGTAGTGGAGATTCATGAGGCTTCCGATAAAGACGGCTGAAGCAGTGGCGACTGCAATGCCCCGGTAGCCAAGAGGCGTTTCAAAAACGAGAAAAAGATTCAGCAGGATATTGACCACGCAGACGGTGGTCATGGTTTTCAGCGAAGCCTTGATCATGCCGCATGATCTCAACACTCCATTGCTGTTGATGAGCAGATAGTGGAATACAAGACCGGCAGCATATATCCTGATGAAGGGAATGCTCAATTCCTTGAGCTCGGTAGGCACATTGAGAACCTCTATGACATGCGGGGCCAGTGCGTAGCCGAGTGCTGCGAGGAGTATCCCCGCGGCAGCGGAAGAAATGAGAGATGAGAAGATCGCCCCGCCCAGCGTATCCTTATCACCGGATGCGAAAAGCCGGGAGACAATGGAGACTGTCCCCACAGTCAATGCATTGGCAATAACGATCAGAATGAAGTATTGCTGAACCACAAAACCATAGGTAGCCTGGATATCTTTGCTCACCCGGCCCGCAAC
>DATKNH010000069.1 GCA_035541455.1 Syntrophorhabdales bacterium | reverse complement strand
TCGGCACATGTAACAGAACACGACTGATTCGGTTGCGCAATTTACCTATCCCGGTTGGGGCGTAGATGTTCCCGGACCGGGATTTTTTTGTGCCGCAATGAAACGTGTACGCTCAAAAGCGAATCGGTGCTACGCGGCGGATGCCCTCTTGACCTTAGAAGTCAGCGCTTTGATCGCCTCTTTGAGGCCATCGAGCGTCAGCTCGTACATGGGGAAAAGGCGGCTGATCGCATCAACAGTCGGATGGCGCCAGTATTCCTTTGGCGTGGGGTTGAGCCAGACACTGTACTCGTAGTGATTCTTGATACGCTTGAGCCAGTCCGCTCCTGCTATCTCATTGGAATAGTAGTAGTCGATGCACCCGTACTTGTCGAAGAGCTCCCCGGGCCCCATTCTCGCGTCGCCTACGAGTATGACCTTGTAGCCGCTGTGATAGGTCGCGAGCACTTTCTCCGTGGGGATCGGCTTTGCGTTCCAGATATCTTCGTAGAGATCCTGGTAGATACAGTTGTGAAAAAAGAAGTATTTGAGGTCTTTGAAATGTTCACTCTGCACGGCAGCCGAAAAAAGCCTTTCACAAAGATCGGCATACGGTGCCATAGAGCCGCCTGTATCCATCAGAAGAAGAAGCCTGATCGCATTCTTTCTGGACTTTGCAAAAACAAGCTCTATCTCGCCGCCTTCCTTTGCCGTCTTGTCGATGGTCTCGTCGATATCCAGTTCTTCCTCGGCCCCTTCCCGCCGCAGTTGTCTCAGTTTCTTCAAGGCAACCTTTGTCTGGCGCACGTCGAGGATGAGGTCATGCCGGTAGTTCTTGAAACGCCTCTCTTGCGCCACCTTGACCGCCGAACCCATCCAGCCGTCTCCACCGACCCTGATGCCTCCCGGATAGTAGCCGTATGCGCCAAAAGGAGACCGGCCACCGGTCCCGATCCACTTGCTCCCGCCGTCATGTCGTTCCTGCTGCTCTTTAAGTCTTTCCCTGAACTGCTTCAGCATTTCCTCGAGCCCCATTTTCTCTTTCATTTCCTCCAGCAGCCTTTTCATCTCCTCAAGCTCTTCGGGGCTCAATCTGGGAAGCTTGTTGAGCGGGTTCTCAAGCCACTCGGTTACTTTCTCCAGATCAAGAGGCTCTGTCGAAATGCCTCCAAAATACTCATTGAAGGCGAGATCGAACTGGTCGTAATAGGCTTCGCTTTTCACGAGAAAGGCGCGGCCGATATAGTAGAGCTGGTTGAGGCTGGTGCCCATGAAACCTTTGTAGATGGCTTCGGTGAAAGACATCCATTCAGTGATAGAAACGGGAACACCCTTTCTGCGAAGTTTATAGAAGAAATCTATGAACATGTTCTACCCTTCAGAATCTCCTTCTGAACCCGGTGGATGCGCCGCTCGCTACTTTTCCGACCTTCTCCGTGTCCTGCTCGGTCTTCAGGAGCGTTCCGAGGAAAGGAAGTTCGGACGAGATCCTGTCCACGTTTACGCCTCCCATGGAAAGCGCTTTTATCCAGTCGAGAAGCTCGCTCGTGGAGGGCTTCTTTCTCAAGCCGTCCACCTGGCGTATCCAGTAAAACTTCTTGATGCACTCTCTTACCAGCTTATCGTGGATATCGGGGTAGTGTACCCTGATTATCCTCTCCATCATCTCTTCGTCGGGGAACTCGATGTAGTAAAAGATGCAGCGTCTCAAGAACGCGTCGGGCAGCTCCTTTTCAGAGTTGCTGGTGATGACAACGATCGGCCGCTGCTTGGCGGTTACCTCTTCGTTCAACTCGGTAATGTGGAAGGACATCTCATCGAGTTCATTGAGAAGGTCATTGGGAAACTCGATGTCCGCCTTGTCGATTTCATCGATAAGGAGCACCACCTGCTCATCCGAGGAGAAGGCCTGTCCGAGCCTGCCGAGTTTGATGTACGCCCGGATGTCCGATATGTCCTTATCCTTGAAGCGCGCATCATTCAGCCGCTGGACCGTGTCGTATACATAGAGGCCATCCCGCGCCTTTGTTGTTGATTTGATATTCCAGATCAGAAGCTTCTTGTTGAGTGCCTCGGATATACTGTGGGCAAGCAGGGTCTTGCCCGTGCCTGGCTCGCCCTTGATTACCAAAGGTTTGGCAAGGTTAACAGCCACGTTGACAATCTCCATGAGAGGCTTTGACGCTATGTAATCAGCGCTCCCATGATATCCTTCCACTGCTTTGCTCATAACACGCCTCCAGATTCAAAGGGAAATTGAGCGAAATCGTTATAAACCGAAAATCTCAGTGAATAATATACGTTTTCAGGCCGTTTTTGTCAATCGAAGCAGCGGAATTCGGGCACGTAGCCCGGGTGAGGCTGCTGCGTGGTCTGTATACAAACCGGAAAGCGAATCGCGGCAGGCGGCTCTGCCCGCGATGTTGACTTTTCGGCGCTTATTGTACATATTCTTACGGCAATGAAACGGGAAATGCAGCGGCTGAAGAAGCTCAGGAACATAGGCATAGCAGCGCACATTGACGCAGGCAAGACTACCGTCACCGAGCGAATACTCTACTACACCGGCAAGACCTATAAAATTGGTGAGGTGCACGAAGGCACCGCAACCATGGACTACCTTCCGCAGGAGCAGGAAAGGGGCATTACCATCACGTCTGCCGTTACCACGTGCTACTGGGACGAACACGAGATCCAGATTATCGATACCCCGGGGCACGTGGACTTCACCATAGAAGTGGAAAGATCTCTCCGCGTGCTCGATGGCGTGGTCGCGGTGTTTTCAGGGGTGGAGGGTGTCGAGCCGCAGTCGGAAACCGTCTGGCACCAGGCGGACAAGTTCAGGGTCCCGAGGCTCGCGTTTATCAACAAGCTGGACAGGATAGGTTCAGATTTCTTTCATGTGCTGGACATGATGGTTGAAAAACTCGGGGCTAACCCGGTGCCCCTTCAGATACCCCTGGGGAGAGAGGATGACTTCTACGGGGTAGTCGACCTTATCACAATGAAGGCCATAGTGTGGGACGAGGAAGATCTCGGTGCAACGCTCCACTATATCGCCGTGCCCGAGGAGGTAAAAGAGACAGTCAGGAGCTACCGCGAGAAACTCTTTGAAAAACTTTCCCTGCTCGATGACAGTTTTATGGAGCTTTACCTGGACGGAAAAGATATAGAGGAGCAGACCATCCGTGACGCGATAAGAAAAGCGACGGTGGAATTGAAGTGCGTTCCTGTGATCTGCGGTGCGGCTCTCAGAAATAAAGGTATCCAGCCCCTTCTGGATGCAATCGTCTGGTATCTCCCGTCGCCGCTGGATGTCCCCCCGACGGAAGGGCGTGACCCGGTTACCGGCGAAAAGGCATACCGCGAGGCGGACCCCGACGAAGACCTCTGTGCCCTTGCCTTCAAAGTCGTGGTGACTGAAGGCAGGAAGCTCGTCTACATCCGGATCTACTCAGGCTCTCTCAAAGTAGGCGACGACATTTACAATGTGAACCTCCAGAAAAAAGAAAAAGTGTCGAGGGTTTACAAGATTCACGCTAACCACAGGGAGAGGATGGACGAAGCCCGGACCGGTGACATCGTCGGTATCGTCGGCTTAAAAGAGACCTCGACGGGCCACACGCTGACGAAGACGAAGCCCATCCTGCTGGAGCCGATAGAGCTTTACCAGCCGGTCATCTCCATGGCGGTTGAGCCGAAAAAGAATGCTGATCAGGAGAAACTCCTTCTTGCCTTGCAGAGAGTTGCGGAGGAAGATCCCACGTTTGTCGTCAAGACAGATGAGAGTTCCTTTCAGACCGTGGTCTCGGGAATGGGGGAGCTTCACCTTGACGTGGTCATGAGGAGAATAAAAGAAGAGTTCGGCGTGGAAGTCCTGGTCGGCAAACCGCAGGTAGTCTACAAGGAATCTATAGAGCGTGCAGCTATGGTCGAGCAGTTGTTTGAGAAAGTGATCAACGGCACGCTGTATCGGGGCTCGGTGACCCTGACGCTTGCGCCTAACGGGCGGGGTAAGGGCATCATGATTATTCCCGATATACTGAAAAAGGAGCCCGAATTCCCATATATCACGGCTATAGAAGAGGGAGTGACTGAAGGGTCTCAGATGGGGGTTATCCGGGGGTTTCCGCTGACAGACGTGCAGGTGACTGTGCATAATGCCTCCTTCAACAATCCTGACTTTGCCCGCCTCACACTGAAAATGGCTGCATACGATGGCTTCAAAAAAGCCTGCCTCGATGCCGGACCAATACTCCTTGTACCGCTCATGTCCCTCACCGTGACCACACCGAACGAGTTTCTGGGAGAGATAATAGCCGACTTGCACATGCGAAAGTGTCAGATCAACAACGTACAGCCGCAAGACAAGATCACGATTGTCGAGGCCGATGCCCCTCTCACCCGAATGTTTGGCTACTCCACGGATATACGCTCTCTTTCCCAGGGAAGAGCCTCTTTTACGATGTTCTTCTCTCATTACGACAAGGTCGAAAGTGAATAGGCTTGGTGAGATCCTTGGTTTCCTGACGGAGGGGGACGAGTATGTCTCCGGGGACTACATATCATCCCGGTTGGGTCTCACGAGGACAGCTGTCTGGAAATATGTAAAGCAGCTCCGGCAGATGGGTTATGCCATTAATACGCTCAAAGGCATGGGTTACAGTCTCAAGAGCGCACCCGATCGGCTTTATCCGTGGGAAGTGGAGCGTTACCTCCGCACGCGCTGCATCGGTCGGAACATCGAGTATAAAGAGTCTACCGATTCCACCAATGCCTTAGCCTTTCGGCTTGCTCTCGGTGGCGCCGGCGAGGGAACCTGTGTCATTGCCGAGGAGCAGAAAGCGGGCAAAGGCCGCCTGCAGAGAACGTGGTTCTCGCCCTTCGGTAAAAACCTCTATCTGTCGGTGATTCTGCGGCCGCGACTCCACCCTTCTCTTGTCTACCCTGTTTCTTTCTTGTCGTCTCTTGCAGTTCATAACACGCTGGTTGAGCTTGGTCTTGAACCAAGTTTGAAATGGCCGAACGATGTGCTCGTGAACGGCAAGAAGATCTGCGGAACACTCCTTGAACTTTCGACGGAAGCCGACCTTGTCCGGTTCGTGGTTGTGGGTGTCGGTCTCAATGTGAACTTGGAAAGAGCAGAGATGCAAGACGATATACGATCAAAGGCAACATCCCTGCACCTGGAGACGAAAATTGTCTATGAAAGAGCCCGCGTTTGTGGCATGCTATTGGGCAACATAGAGTCGTATTACGACCTTCTGAAGAGCAAAGGCCCGGTGATGCTCGCGAGAATGTGGGAGGAAAAAGCGAAGATCAAGGGGAAGTATCTCGAGGTCACGCAGCAGGGAGAGGTTTTTAGGGGAATTGCTCATGGGGTAGGTGAGGACGGCGCTCTACTTCTCGACGACCGAGGAAAGGTGCAAAGAATAATTGCAGGGGACGTCTCTTTTTAACCATGCTTCTGGTCATCGATATAGGTAATACGAATATCGTCTTCGGCGTTTACAGGGATGACACACTGGTCAACCACTGGCGCTTGAGCACGGCGATACAGAAGACCATTGACGAATACGCCATCCTGCTGAACAGCCTCATCTATTTTGAGAAGATGCGGCTCCAGGATTTTCATAGTGCCATCATATCCTGCGTGGTGCCGCCGCTCTTGATTCCGTTTCATCTGGTCTGCAAGAAATATATGGGTATAGAGCCCCTGGTGGTTGAACCGGGCATAAAAACGGGCATGCCCATTCTTTACGATAATCCGCAGGAGGTTGGGGCCGACCGGATTGTCAACGCCGTGGCCGGTTACGAACGGCACAAGAAACCGCTTATCATTGTAGATTTCGGAACGGCAACCACCTTTGACTATGTAACTGCCAAGGGTGAATACCAGGGTGGCGTCATCGCGCCTGGCATGATGATATCTCTGGAAGCGCTGTTTGAGAGGGCGTCAAAACTGCCGCGTGTCGAGCTTGTAAAACCGAAGGAGATAATCGGCAAGAACACCATCACGGCAATGCAGGCAGGCATCATATATGGCTACGTCAGCCTTGTAGACGGCATAGTAAGACGCATGAAGGATAAAGTGAAGACTGATCCTTACGTGATCGGAACGGGTGGGCTGGCTAACCTTATCTATAAAGAGTCAGAGACCATTGATGAAGTGGATGAGCTCCTCACACTTAAAGGTCTCAAAATCCTTTATGAGAAAAACAAGGACCAGCACAAGTTCAAGTAAGCCTCTAATTCCAGAAACCAAATATCTCAATTGATCGGTGAGTGCTTTACGTGAATTGTAAGCACTCGAGAAACAAGACCAATGAACGTATTCGCTTTGAAAGGGGCAGCATACGTGGTAGGCTTAGGTTCGTTAAAGTCGAATAATCCCGTTGGGCGTATGATGATGAAGGAGGCGAAAAGGACGATGTCTCGCTGCGCGCTCCTTTCGTTGATGCATGCTTTAGTGCTTGTAATCTTGTGCTGCCGCGTGTATGCAGAGCCGCTCTACCTCCCGGAAGGGCTGAAAATGGTCACGGCCGAAAGCAGGCTGGTAAAGATACGGGAGCAGGAAGAGAAGACTACGGAAGCCGATACGCTGGTGGCGCGGGCAAGGCTCCTTCCCAATGTCTATGCTTCGGCCGGCCAGAGCTATCTGAATAATACGCCGTCAGTGAAACTGAATAACGTCCATGCCCCGATCAGCCAGGAAAATTATTATGCGTACAGCGCTGCAGTGCAGCAGATTCTCTTTGACTTCATGGGAACGGCTTCCCAGTATAAGGCAAGTGTGGCTCTCCTGGACGCAAAGAGGCTGGATACAAAGAGGACGCGAAACCTTGTCGCGCTCGATTTTGCCTTTCTCTATTTTGACGCTCTGGAGTCGGAGAAGTTGATTGCGGTGGCGGAAAAGGAGAAGGAGAGTCTGGAAGCCCATCTGCAGGTTGCCCGCGACCTGCACAGCTCAGGTGTCATAACCAAGAATGATCTTCTGCAGGCGGAGGTGAAACTCTCCGACGCTAAGCAGAAGTTGCTCACGGCCCAAAACTTAAGAAGGATCAATGGAGCCAGAATAAACACGATGCTGGCACGCTCCATTTCCATGCCCGTAGAACTGATGGAACCGGCTGCCGCGGACCGAGAAATGATTTCTCTTGAGGCTGCGGCCGATAAGGCTGAAAAAGAGCGACCCGAGGTCCAGATGGTTGATACCACGATGAAGGGGTTGGGCTTTGAGGAGACAGCACGCAAATCGGAATACTACCCGAGATTTCTGGCTCAGGGCGGCTATAACTACACGGAGAATAGGTACCAGGTGTACGAAGGCATCTGGTCCGTGAATCTTCTCATGAACATCAATATTTTCAGTGGAGGCGCCACCAAGGCTGAACTGGATAAGATCAGATCCCGCAAGATGACCCTCGCAGTTCAGAAGAAAAAGCTTCTGGAGGATATCAGGCTTGAACTGGAGAAGTACTATCTCGATTGTGCCAACGCAAAGGAGCGGATCGTTGTAACAAAGAGTGCGATTGCACAATCGGAGGAGAATCTCAGGATCAATAAGGCGAGATACGCGGAAGGCGTCGGGCTGGCGTTGGATGTTACGGATGCCATTGCCCTGCAGAGTCTGGCGGAAACCAACTACTACAAATCCCTGTATGATTACTACCGGTCGGAGGCCGGCTATCTTTACGCCATCGGCAGAGAGTTGAGGGAAGCTTATCAATGAAAGAGCAATCGGAAAATTTCCGGAATCACCGCACAAAGCTGTTCGTTGTTGTCGGTCTCATAATGGTGGCAGGTATTGTCTCCATTTTGCTCTATGTGAAGTATAAGGCTACGCATATCAGCACGGATGATGCCTTTGTAGAGGGCAGGATCCACAGTATAGCCTCAAAAGTGGTGGGCACGGTAAAAAAAGTCAACGTGCAGGACAATCAGTTTGTCAAAACCGGCGAAACGCTTCTGGAGCTCGATCCCATAGATTATGACGTCCGCGTTAATGAAGCATCTACCTCGCTCGAGGCAGAGAGGATGAAATTAAACGAGCAGGAGAGCAAGGCAAAAGCAGCCGGGCAACAAATGGTTGAGTTGGAGGCTCAGCTGAAAGCGGCAAGAGCCAATCTGGCCGCTGAAGAAGCAAACCTCGCCCAGTCAAGGACAGACCTTGTTCGTTATGAGGGCTTGTACAAGAAGGACGCTGTTTCCAAAGAGAGGTATGAACGGGTGGCAACAGGGTTCAAAGTAACCGAAGCACAACTGGAAGCAGCGCGGGCGCGCCTCAAGCAAGCCGAAGCAGCCATTGCTACTCAGACAGCCGTTGTAAAGCAGGCTGAAAATGGGGTTACCACCCAGAGGGCGCAGATCAAGAACAAGGAAGCCATGCTTGCGCAGGCGGACCTGAACAGAAGCTATACCAGGATCCTGGCGCCTGTGGATGGCTACGTGACGAAGAAATCGGTCGAAACCGGCAACCAGGTAAGTGTAGGAATGCCTCTTCTTGCCGTGGTTCCACTGGATGATATCTGGGTGGTGGCAAACTACAAGGAGACTCAGCTTAAAAATGTCAGGCGTGGCCAACAGGTCAGCATAAAGGCCGACATGTATTCCGACAGAAAGTTTAAGGGGGTTGTGGACAGCGTTATGGCAGGAACGGGGACCGTTTTTTCACTCTTTCCGCCCGAGAACGCTACAGGCAATTACGTGAAAGTGGTGCAGCGGATACCGGTCAAGATACTATTGGACAAAGAATCAAACCGTGACCACGTATTGCGCGTCGGCATGTCGGTCGTGCCAACCATAGTCGTAGAATAAAGCGGGCAGTCAGTGGTGACGGGTGAACAACATAACGTGACAGTGAGCAGTGAGCGGTGACAAATGCGAACTGACGAGTTGGAAGTCACCCAGCAAAGCTATCAGGATTCAGCTTTAAGTCCTTCAGCTATGAGCCACGTGCAAAAAGGTTCCTAGTCGCACTTATCCCAGGATAAGGAGGTCTTTGCGGCGGCAAAGTAAAAAGCTCCAGCTGCCAGGCGCTCAAGTCGCGAGGAGCGGAGGCGTACCTTGCGGTACGTCGGAGCGACGCGCGGTGCAGTCAACGACGCAGATGGACTTTTGACAAAGCCGCCCTTCTCAGATGAATAAGTGGATCGTCGCTATTGTCGTCATGATCCCCACGTTGATTGAGATCGTGGACATGTCGGTAGTGAATGTTGCCCTCGATCACATCAGAGGAAGTCTCTCTGCGGGCATTGACGAATCAACGTGGACGATCACGACGTATCTCGTCTCCAACGCAATCATAATTCCTATAACAGGGTGGCTCAGCCGTGTCTTTGGAAGGAAGGTCTATCTTCTTTTCTCTATAGCACTGTTCACTGCGAGTTCTCTTCTCTGCGGCCTTGCATGGAACCTGGAAAGTCTCATCGTGTTCCGTATCTTCCAGGGACTCGGCGGCGGTGCGCTCCAGCCTATTTCGCAGTCAATTCTTCTCGAGACTTTTCCGCCCCGGCAGCACGGCATCGCCATGGCGTTCTTCGGCCTCGGCATTATGTTCGGGCCGATCGTCGGTCCCTTGATGGGCGGCTGGATAACGGACAACTGGTCATGGCACTGGATCTTTTTTATCAATGTCCCCATAGGTGTACTGTCTCTGCTATTGACCTTCCTCGTCATAAAAGACCCGCCTTACATGATGCGGATCAGAATGAAGATGGACTATCTGGGCCTTCTCTTTATCGTGCTCGGCCTGGGCTGCCTTCAAGTAGTGCTCGATAAAGGAGAGCGGGAAGACTGGTTTGCCTCGAATCTCATCGTCTGGCTTTCGGTCACCTCGGTGGTATCACTCGTTCTTTTTGTCCTCGCAGAACTCAGGGCAGAGGCGCCGGTGGTGAGCTTAAAGATTTTCAGGAACGCCTCGTTTTCGGCTGGCAACACCATCATGTTCTTCGCATTTTTCATCATGTTTTCTAGTATCGTGCTGTTGCCCCTGTATCTTCAGACGCTCATGGGCTACACGGCTACACTGGCAGGCGTTGTTCTCGGACCCGGCGGTTTTGCGACGGTCATCGCTTTGTTGATCGCCGGGCCGCTCATAACTAAAGTCAATCCCAAGGCCATCCTTCTGTTCGGCGTGCTCATGCTGGCGCTGTCGGTTTATCTGATGTCCGGATTTAACCTGCTGGCGAGTTTTGAGTCTATAATGTGGCCCCGCATCATTCTCGGTTTCGGTATGGGGTTCATCTTCATTCCTCTTACCAATCTTACACTCTCCACCGTTCGAAAAGAGGATATGGCCAATGCAACCGCCATATTTAACCTTCTTCGGAACCTCGGAGGAAGCTTTGGCGTAGCGTTCGTGACGACCCTGCTGGCGCGGCGGGCGCAGTTCCACCAGCTACGTCTGGTAGAACACCTCACGCCCTTTGATCAACCGTATCAGTTCATGCTCCAGAAAGGGCGGGCAATTTTTGGCAGTCATGGCATCGGAACAATGCTCGCGGATAAGGGTATCCTGGGGATGACGTACAAGAACCTCATCAGGGAGGCTACCATGCTCTCATTTAATGACACCTTCTACCTGCTCGGTATTATGGGTGTCTGCTTGATCCCGTTGGTCTACTTTCTGAGGAGGGGGGCGCATACGGACGTCGGGGCCATGCATTGACGGAGACGTGTTGCAGTCTCAATTCTTCTTTGTCAGCCTGCTTTTCGGCACCGGGGCTTCGGAAGGGTAAACTGGATTTGCGAGCGTCCACCAACCGGCCTCTCTCTTAGTGGTGAATTCGATCCTTGCCACAAATTTACTTCCCTTGTAACCAAGGTCGTAGGGCGAGACCACGCGCAGAGGCGCGCCATGCTCGTGCGGCAGAGGCTTGCCGTCCAGCGACAACGCGAGCAGGCATTCCTTCTTCGGATCGAGCAATTCTTCGATTGAAAACGACTCGACATAGTGATCGAGCGTGCCGGCAGGGGACTCTGTTTTTCCAAGTGAATGAAAAACCACATACTTTGCCGGGGGACGTAGTGCGACCTTTTTCATGATTTCACTGAAACGGAAACCGCCCCAGCGCAGCGCCTTGACCGACCAGCCCTCGACGCAATGAAAATCAGATGACTGCTCTGTTCGGGGCAAGGCTTTGAGTTCTCCATAGGAGAGACGAAGCGGTTGCTGGACAAGTCCATCAACCAGCAAGTAGTAAGGCTCTTCACGCTTTTTATCCGTCCAGTGGATTGAACCGGTTACGGGATTGAATCGGAACGTATCTTTCTCGACAGTCCTGACTTGAAGTTTTTCGACAAAGACCGCCCACACCCACGAGGGCGCGGACGCGGCGAGAGCGCTCCAAGCCGCAATCCTGAGAAACAACCTTCTGCCTATTTGTCGCACCAATGTTAACCCTATGCTGCCTGACCCGGCAGGCACTTCTCCCGGCTACCCGACCTATGAACCGGTGTTCACGCTGCTACGCGATACCCGGCTGCCGTAACGGCTGCTTCGAGATCCTCCCGCTTGACCACCGAATCATCGTAGCTGAGGCTGGCTCGACCGATTTGGACGTCGAGCGATAATATGCCGGGAAGAGTTTCAAAGGCCTTTTTCACGCGCATCACACAGTGCTGGCAGGTCATGCCTTCAATCTTGATCATTGCTTCCGCCATAATTCCTCCCTGAAAAAAAGGAGCCGATGATCAGTGAGCAGTCATCAGCGTTCAGCGTAACGTCTATGCTGAACGCTGCTCGCCGGCCACGGGCATTATACCCAAATATAGTGACGCTGCTGAGTATATGCAAGGGAACGTCGCGTTTACACGGGGCAGCCAAAAAAGGTAGAATAGCAAAGAGGGATGTATCTATGAACTGGGTGGCGGTTGTTGTTGCTCTCGTAGCAGGTTTTGTTCTCGGATTGGGCTCTGCTTTTCTGCTGCGGATCGTACAGAACAGAACTGCGCGCGAATTGGCCGGGGAGCTTTTTCGGGAGAGCGAGAGTGAGCGAAAAGCCCATGTCGACGCGATAGTGGAAAACGTGAAAGCCGCTTTTGGCTGTCTCTCTCTGGACGCGCTTGCCAAGTCCACCGAAGAATTTCTGAAGCTTGCCCACCAGCGACTGGAATCTGAGCGTGAACTGGGTGTAAAGGAACTGGATGCCAAGAAAGGCCTTATAGATCAGCAACTGCAAAGAATGACAAACCAGCTGGAATCGGTTTCGGTTCTCATGTCTTCTCTGGAGAAAGACAGGGTTGAGAAATTCGGAGAGCTGAGCAAGCATCTGAAACTTGCCGGCGAACAAACCGCAACGCTTGCCCAGACCACGGCCATGCTCAGGGAGGCTCTTGCAAGCACAAAAGCGAGGGGACAATGGGGCGAGCGTATGGCAGAAGACATACTGCGGTTGGCAGGATTTATCGAAAGCGTCAATTACGTGAAGCAGAAAGCCATAGAGGGCATAGGGTCGCGACCCGATTTTACCTTTCTTCTCCCCAAGGATCTGCGGTTGAACATGGACGTCAAGTTCCCCCTTGATAACTATATGAGATTTCTTGAGGCTGCTTCCGATATGGAAAAGTCAAGATTTCGAAGCGACTTTCTGAAAGATGTGAGGGCCAAAATAAAAGAGGTCACTACGCGGGAGTATATAAACCCCGAACAGAATACAATTGATTATGCCCTGCTTTTTATACCCAACGAACAGATATATGCATTTATCTACGAACACGACAGTATGATCGTCGACGAGAGCTTGCGAAGCAAGGTGCTCTTCGTTTCGCCGCTAACTCTCTTTGCCGTGCTGGCAATAATCCGTCAGGCGGTGGATGCCTTCGCGTTGGAGCAGACCTCGAACGAGATACTCTCTCTCCTGGGAAGCTTCAAGAAGCAATGGGATGAGTTTCAGAAGAAATTTGAAGTTCTTGGGAAGCGCATTGAGGATACCCAGAAGGAGTACGAGGCCCTCACAACAACGCGCAGGCGACAACTTGAGAAGCCGCTGAACAAGATAGAAGAACTCAGGAACCAAAGGGGACTGCCCGCCTCGTACGCCCCCGACGAGTGATTCTGTCGGCTAAGGACGCCGGGCCGAGCCAATGCCCCGTAAAGCCCTGTAAAATGGGGCAAAACCGGCTTGACAAACCTGGCGGATATCATTAGTTTATTACAGGTGTCAGAGTACCCCGGTCTGAGGCACGGCCGGGAATAGACCGATGTCTGGTAGCGCTATGGAAGCATTGAACGAGCGAGAAGTCAAGATTCTGGAATTGATCGTAACGTCGTATATCACGTCGGCTGAGCCCGTGGGTTCAAGGACGCTCTCAAAGCTTCTGGGACACCGGTGGAGTTCAGCTACTATCAGGAATGTCATGTCTGACCTTGAAGAGCAGGGGTTCCTGTTCAAGCCCCATGTCGTGGCAGGAAGAATCCCGACCGGTAAGGCTTTCCGGTACTACGTAAACAGTCTCTTGGTGTATCGAGGTCTGGGCCAGAACGAATTGCGCGTGATGGATGCTCTTTTTAAGCACCAGTACCCGTATACTGAACAGGTCATGGAAGACGCTTCCCGCGTCCTCGCCAACCTCGGGCAATATGCCGGGATAGTGGTTGAACCAAAAGCGGACACGATGTTTTTCAAAGAGATCGAATTCGTGAAGCTTTCCGGCCAAAAGGTCCTGGTTCTTTTTGTGACGTCGGCAGGTATAGTCCATTCCAGGCTTGTGATAACCGAGGAAAACCTCAGCCCGCAGCTCCTGCAGGGCATGAAACAGTACATGAATGAGCGGTGTGAGGGCATGCCCTTCTATGCGCTCAAGAAAGAGATCTACGAGGACATAAGACGCGATAAAGAGGCATTCAGCACATTGATGCGAAAAGTGCTGGATGTCCTTGACACGATCGTCGAAGACGAGGACCACAGGGATGTTTACATCGAGGGTACGTCGACGATTATTGGAGTCCCGGAGTTTTCAGACATCAAGCGGTTGAGGGAATTGTTCCAGGCCTTTGAAAAGAAGGAAAAACTACTCGGCCTTCTCGACCGGAGCCTGGAGGATGAGGAGATACACGTGATGATAGGTACAGAAACAGGCGTCCAGGAGATGCGTGACGTGAGCATCATTACGTCTGTCTACCGCATCGGTTCAAGAAACCGAGGAATACTCGGTGTGATGGGTCCGGTTAGAATGGATTACTCCAGGATCATCCCCATTGTCAACGAGACCGCGAAGATGGTGACACAGCTTCTGAGTACAATGTGAGGACAAGCATGCAGAATGACGGCAACGGCAAAACGCCAGAAAGCGAAACCCTGCCTTCAGAGCAAAAAGCTTCTGAGGCACACGAGGAACACAAGAAGAAGAAAAAGAAGGAAGAGATCATAGAGGAACTCAAGCAGAGCCTGGAGAATAAAGAGAAAGAGCTCGGGGAACTCAGGGAGCGGCTTCTTTACCAGCAGGCTGATTTTGAAAACTTCAAGAAACTGAAAGCCAAGGAAAAGGATGAGGCAGTTAAGTACGGCAATGAAAGACTCGTTAAAGAACTGTTGCCTGTTATCGATAATCTTGAGAGGGCTATAGAACACGGGGGCAAGACCGATGATTCAAAGGCCATCGTTGAAGGGGTCGAACTGACCCTGAACAGCTTCCTCAAAGTGCTGGAGAAGTTTAAAGTGACGAGGGTGGAAGCGCTTGAAAAGGAGTTTGATCCGAACGTCCATGAAGCCATTGCTCAGGAAGCATGCGAAGACAAGGCTCCAGGAACGGTCGTTACAGAGCTTCAGAAGGGCTATATCATGGACGGGCGGCTGCTGAGGCCTTCAATGGTCACTGTAGCTAAACAACCCGGGGAAGAATAAGACGTCACAGCCATGAGGAAGGATTACTACGACATACTCGGTGTACCAAGGACTGCCACCGATGAAGAGCTCAAGAAAGCCTATCGCAAGCTTGCCCTGACCCACCACCCTGATCGGAATCCCGACGACAAAACCGCGGAAGAAAAATTCAAGGAAATAAACGAAGCTTACGCGGTATTGGGCGATTCGGAAAAACGTTCGGCCTATGACCGCTTTGGAACGGCCGAACCGGGAGCGGGTTTTGACTTCGGGTTCGGCGGCAATTTCAACGATATCTTTGGCGACCTGCTTGGTGATTTCTTCGGCGGCACCCAGCGCAGGCGGCAGAGAAAAGGCGAAGATCTCCGCTACAACCTGGACATCGAGTTTGAGGAAGCAATTTTTGGAACAGAAAAGGAGATCGAGATACCGAAGGATGAGCGCTGCCCGCAGTGCAAGGGATCGAGGGTAGAGCCCGGGTTTCAACCCGTAGTCTGCAAACACTGTAGCGGTCGGGGCCAGGTACGGTACAGCCAGGGGTTCTTCACGATCAACAAGACCTGTGAATATTGTAATGGTGAGGGACATATCATCAAGGATCCGTGCAAGGCATGCAAAGGGCGCGGTTACGTCAGAAATTCGAAAAATATCAAAGTGAACATTCCTGCGGGTGTTGACACCGGAGTAAGGCTGAAGATGAGAGGAGAGGGTGCTCAGGGGTTACATGATGCGGTCCCCGGTGACCTCTACATTGTCCTCAGGGTCAAAGAACATCCTGTATTTGAAAGAGAAGGCGACGACGTTGTTTTGCATACGGAAGTACATTTCCCGCTCCTCTGCCTGGGTGGCGAGATTCGAGTCCCCACGGTAGAAGGCGAGACGGTCATCAAGCTGGGTCCCGGCACCCAACCGGGGAAGAGCTTCAGGCTCAAGGGGCTTGGGGCACCTAAAGCCAACGGCTACGGCAGAGGTGACGAAATTGTATACGTGTATGGCAAGGTGCCGACGAAGCTTACCGACAAACAGAAAACCCTGCTTGAAGAGCTGTCAAAGGAGCTGAATGGGGACAGTCCTGTTACACAGGCGAAGGGCATAAAGGACCGCTTCAAGGAATTTTTCGACCGCCAGTAGTCCTTGGGGGGAGACGAGCCGGGTAGGACGGTTTTCTCCGCGAGCCCACGCCACGGTTTTTGTTTGACATCGCGCACGTTTACGGTTACAAATCTACTAATTAAAATCAGGAGGCGTCGCATGAAGAAGAATGTACTGCTCTCCCTAATGATACTGTTTTGCCTGGCCGCAGGGTATGTGCCCTGTGCTGATGCAGCTTCCGCTGTCATCAAAGTAGGGGTAGTCGACACCTACTCGGGACCAGCCACTGCCTACACGATGGATGTCCTGGACGGTTTCAAAATGGCTATCAATGAGGTGAATGCAAAGGGTGGGGTGCTGAAGAGAAAAATAGAATTCGTGACGCGGGATGACAAGTTCAAACCGGACATTGCGCTTACCATGACAAAGGAGCTGGTAATGAGGGAAAATGTTGACTTGCTCATGGGCTCGACTAACAGCGGCGCTGCTCTGGCCATGTCCGATTTTGCAAAGAAGGAGAAGATCCCCTTCCTCGTCACCGATGCAAAGAGCGATAAGATAGTCGGTGAGCAGGGGCATCGTTATGTCTTCAACCTCAACGAAAACACCATGATGGTCGGAAAAGCCACTGCCCTGGCACTCTCCCGGAAGCCTTACGTTAAATACTGGATCATGGGTGAGGATTACGAGTTCGGCCATGCATGCGCCGAGGCCATCTGGAGCAATCTGAAAGTTCTTAAGCCAAACGTCCAGCTTCTCGGCGAGTCGTGGAGGAAGGTGGGGGAAACAGACTTGACGCCTTATCTCACCGCAGTCATGCAGGCAGCACCTGACTGTATCATCAGTGCTTCGGGCGGAGGCGGCATCGTCAACTTCATGAAATCGGTCAAGGCGCTCGGACTTGAAGGAAAGATTCCCATTTACCAGCACTATGCGACTGACCAGCTCGCCCTCGCTCCTCTGGGTCTCGACGCCCCGGAAGGCATCATGGGAAGCTCCTGCTATCACTTCTATTACCCTGCAAGCCCTGAAAACAAGTCATTTGTCGAAGCTTTCAGGAAACTTTACAAACGGTATCCGGGCTCTACCGCACTCTACGGGTACACTGCAGGTATGTTCATCGCGGGAGCTTACCAGAAAGCCGGCAGGGTGGACAAAGAGAAGTTTATCGACGCGTTGGAGGGCCTAACGATAGACAGTCCGATTGGCAAGCTGCAGATGCGCGCGTGCGACCACCAGGTGATCTTGCCCATGTATTACGGCGTTACCAAGAAGGTGCCCGGATATGATTTCCTCATAGGATCTGATATGGTAACGATTGCTGGTAAAGATTATCTGCCGAGCTGCGAAGAGATGATGAAGCTGCGCAAGTAATTGCTATTGGACGCAGCATGAGAATATCGCTGAAACATGATCTGTGGGGAAAGGATGACGCATTCGAACTTGACCTCCCTGAGCGTTGGAATGTGGACGTACTTCGCATGGAAGGAGATCGCGAGAGGCTCCTCGACGATGACGGCTACAGAAAGGCGCTTGCGCCGCTCGAGAGATTGCTGAAGGGCAAGAAGGAAATCTGCATCGTCTTCGACGACACTTCGAGGCCCACCCGCGTCTATCGTATCACGCCTTACCTGATTGAACTGTTCGACCGATGCGCCGTGCGCGATGAGCAGGTGAGATTCCTTTGCGCGCTGGGCACGCACGTACCTCTTGATAATGCGGCCCTGAGGAGAAAACTGGGCGAAGAGGTGCCGGAACAATTCGCAGTCTACAATCACAACCCTTACGAGAACTGTGAGTATCTGGGCCGGACGCGCCTTGGGACCCCTGTACTGGTCAACAAGGAGTTCTTGAGCTGCGACCTGAGAATCGGTATCGGTTCTTTTGTGCCTCACGGCTTTTGCGGCCTTGGGGGAGGATACAAGATTATCATGCCCGGGGTTGCTCACATAGATGCGATCATACACCACCACGGCAAGCTTCTGCAGGAGAACCTTTCGGTGTGTAGACCCCTCAGCTACCGGGATAACCCTCTCCTTGAGGAAGTGAAGGAGTTCGGCCGCACAGCCGGGCTCCACGCGAAGATAGACCTACTGGTGAACAGTGAAGCTGAGGCTGTGGCCATTTCGGCCGGCACGGCTGAAGATTCATATTCGAAATTTTCCGAGCGTTCACTCACTCATTACGGGGCGGCCGTTCCATGGAAAGCGGATATTCTCTTTGTCAACACGTTTGCCAAAGGCAACGAGGCAACGATTGGCCTTTCTCAGGCTTCTGCCCTGCTGAAAGAGGAGGGCGGTTACGTGGTGCTGCTTGCGGATGTTTCCAGAGGGCAGGTCGTTCACTATCTGCTCGGACGATTTGGAAGAGACCTATGGGGCAGACTCGGGCGCGGTGAGCGCATGAAAGAAAAGAACGTGCGAAAGATATTCGTGGTTTCCCGGCACAAAGATGTGGCGTCAACATACTGGTTCGGCAAGAAAGAGGACGTGTTCTGGTGCCGGGACGCCGCAGAAGTTGTGCGTATCCTGGACGAGGAATACAAGAAGAAAACTCCCGATGTTCATGTCATCCCGGACGGCACCCTTCAGGTTTTCAGGCAGTCGCCAAGCACGTGCGAGGTAATGGGTTAGGAACAGCAGACAGTAAGCAGTCAGCAGCGAGCAGTGAAAAGCCGGTACAGGCTGCTGCAAAGCGGATTCCACGATGAGCGGCACCTGGTGAATACGCAGCTGTATCTGATTCTACTGCTCACTGGTTACCGCTTAGTTCCTGATTTCGGAGAGAGCAGTCCTCTGAGGATGAGGCCGGAAAGCACTACAATGCAGAGTAGAACGAAGTAATCCCCGTGTTTGACATAGAATGTTGTTCCATCTCTCATTGCGAACGTGCCTTGCAAGACTCCTCTCGTGAATAAATCGGTCCGTGCAGTGATCCGGCCGCGGGGATCAATTATTGCGCTTATGCCCGTATTGGCAGCCCTGAGCACAAACCTGTCGGTTTCGATCGCCCTGAATGTATAGAATGCCAGATGCTGATACGGCGCTGAGGATCTGCCGAACCAGGCATCGTTGGTGATATTGACGAATACCTGCGCACCCCTTCTCGCCGTATCGACGGTGACGTAAGGGAACACCCCTTCATAGCAGATGAGAAGCCCTATCTTGCCGAGATCTGTCGCGAGGGGGTTGTGACCGCTTCCAGAAAAAAAATCACCGGTCGCAACACTGATCCTCTCGAGGAAGGGGAAGTAATCCCGAAGCGGTGTGAACTCCCCGAAGGGAACGAGGTGAACTTTCTCATACCGGCCTACGACTTGACCTTTCTGCCCCAGGACATACGCCGCATTGTAAAATCTGCCCTGTCCGTCTCTGTACAGTGTCCCGAAAAGTAGCCGAGTGTTAAGCGCCTCCGGAACTTTGCTGACCACGTTGCGGATGGGATCGGCATCAAAGACGAAAGGCATGGCTGTCTCAGGCCATACTATGAGGTCAGCACCATGCGCTTCCTTCAGCGTGAGTCGCGCGTATATGTCGACGGTTTTTAGCTTGAATGGCTCATCCCATTTGACATCCTGAAGGATATTGCCCTGAATGATAGCGGTCTTGAGGGCCCCTTCCGGTTGATCCTGCAAGCGGACGTAACCGAACAGAAGGGATGCGACAATGAGCACTGCTAATGAACCTGTAAAGAGAGCAGGTGCCGGCTTTCGACGGAGAAAGGAGAAAATGACAACATTGACCCCGGCAATAAGAAACGAAATAAAGTAGGTTCCTGTCAGGGAAGCAATCTGGATCATGGGCAGAAAGTTGTGCTGCGAGTGGGCGAGGTACGACCAGGGAAACCCTGTCAGAAACCAACCTCTCCAGTATTCGCAAATGACCCACAACAGAGGTACGCTCAGATAGAGAGGCACCCTCGCTGCCGTTTCAGCGAGAGGGCAGAGCCATGTGATAAGGCCGAGATAGAGAGCGAGGTAGAGGACAAGGAGCGCCAGAATGAGTATTGCCAGGGGAATGCTGATCCCGCCATAGGTGTTCATGGCTATCACTACCCAGTAGACAAGACCTGCGTAGGCCATGATGCCTGTGATGAAGCCTGCCAGGAAATTATCACGGGGCTTGCTTTTTTCAAGCGAAAACAACAAGGGGACGAGCGCGACGTATGCGAGCGGGAAGAGGGAAATTGGCGGCTGTGAGGCTACGAGCAGAACCGCTGAGGCGAGCGGGAGGCTAAACTGTCGGCTCTTTATAAAGTTGATGGTTGCGGACATAAGTGAGCAGCTTCTTTTCTCTGTGCCTCATCCTCTGTGCTTCCCGTTTTTCCTTTTCATGGTCAAAGCCTTGAACATGAAGCAGCCCGTGAATGATAAGAGAAAAAATCCGTTCATAGAAGGGTATGCCTGAATTCTCTGCTTCTTCGCGGGCCCGTTCCAGTGAGATTACCAGATCGCCTACTACTTCGCAAGGTAAACCGTCCATATAGGAGAAGGATATGACGTTGGTCGCACGGTCTCTGTTGAAGTAGATTTTGTTGATCCGTTGAATTCGTTTGTTATCCGTGAACAGGATACTCAGATCTCTATCCAGGCCGGCATACGACAACAAATCCTGGGTGATCGCTCGAAACTGTTCCCTGTCCACGGTGAACAGGTTTTGGGAATTTTTTATGAAGACCGCCATTGCGTGTCCCTATGGGCAACCGTTTTGTAGATACCGGGGAGAGTGAGTGGGATTATGATTGGCCGTTCTCTGTTGGATTTTCTTTCTTTTGGCCGGGAGGCTTCTCCGCCCGCGAAGCCTCTCTTCTCTCGTACGCTCTGATGATTTTCTGTACCAGTGGATGGCGTACCACGTCCCGTTCCGTGAAGTAGATGAATCGTATACCCTTCACGCCCTTTAGAATGTGTTGCACTTCTACGAGTCCTGATGAGCGTTTGTCGGGCAAATCGATCTGTGTGATGTCACCAGTCACGACACACTTGGAAGAATACCCCAGCCGTGTCAGAAACATTTTCATCTGTTCCGAGGCACTGTTCTGAGCCTCATCCAGGATAACAAACGCGTCGTTGAGCGTTCTGCCGCGCATGAATGCCAGAGGCGCTATTTCGAGGACGCCCTTCTCCATGAGTCTTCCCGCCCTGTCCATGTCCAGCATGTCGTAGAGCGCATCGTGCAGAGGCCTCAGATAGGGATTCACCTTCTCGTACATGGTGCCGGGAAGGAAACCAAGTTTCTCGCCCGCTTCAATAGCAGGCCTCGCGAGTATAATCCGCGAAACCTCCTTCTTGTAGTAAGCCGAGAGGGCCATAGCCATGGCCAGGTAGGTCTTGCCGGTTCCTGCGGGGCCTATGCCGATCACAATGTCATGTTTTCGTATTGCATCGACGTATGAAATCTGATTCTTCGTTTTCGGTACGACGACCTTTCGCATGGGGGGGATAAATATCTGATCTTTGTATAGTTCATCGGCCCCCTTCTGCGTGTGTGCGACGTACCTTACAGCCTGATCGATGTCAGAAGGCCTGATGACGAACCCCTTCTTTACGATTGTTGCGAGTTCGTTGATTACCTTTCCGGTGCTTTCGACCTCTTGTTTGTCTCCGATCAGGGTGAGGTGGGTGCCGCGAATGCTTGTCTTGACATTAAAATATTTCCGGAGGTGACGGATGTTTTCTTCTCTGGGGCCGAACAGGTTGCGAGCGACGTGTGTATCGTCAAAAGAAAGTCTCAGGACGTTTTCTTCTGAGTTGTTCTCCAATATAGGTTCTGGTACCTCCTGTTTGAGAATGTGTTCAGAATACTATAACACAAAAGCCGGGGAGGATAAAGGTGGGCCAAGGCGATCCCGGACGGGCGAACGATAAAGGTAAAGGCTTAATAGCCTCAGCCCTTTGGGCTATCAAGATGCTCTTGCTCGCGGACGATAAGGAGCCAGGCACCCCTCTGGGGCAACAGAAGCTGGAGGAGGGCCCCGAAGAAAAAGGCCATGTGTCCTGCCGGTCCGAAGAAAAAAGCTGCAAAGGCCCTCGCCATTGTCGTAGGACTGATGCTGCTTTTTGTCTGTATCCCCACCGCAGAGGGCCAGATTGCAGACGTCCGCACGGTATCCTTGTCTCCGACGGTCAGCAGGAATCATGTCCACCCCGCAGACTACGACCGAATCATGACCGCACTTGCCTCGATCCTGAGGGAAAAATTCGAACTGCCTGTTTCACAGCCGAAGCTTTTTCTTTATTCAAGTCGTGAAGCCTTTGAGTCAAACCTCGTCAAGCTAGTACGGTTTGATCCTGTCTACGCTCGGGAGGTGGCAGGGTGGGCGGCGGCGGTAGGAGCACCCGAGATGGTGCTTGCGAATGAGGAGGCTCTTGAACGCGTCTCCTGGCCGGAGCGGATCCGTGTACTTGCGCACGAACTGGTGCACACAGTCCAGTACGGACTGACTGGCGGTCGTCGCGGTACATCTGACCAGTGGCTGCGTGAGGGTTTTGCCGACTGGATCGCCTACCGTGTACTGGAGTCCCTTGACATGGGCAGCCTGTCGTCGAGGCGGGCTCTCCTGCTTGCGCGCATCAAGGGCACAGCGCGTCGCTCTTCCTGTGCACCTCTTTCTGACCTGGTGACGCTCGAGGACTTCACCAAATCGCGCGGGAGGCTCGGCGGCTCGTCAGTATATGGGGAGTCCCTCCTGGCCACCGAGCTTCTGGCGGAGAGACATGGGGTGCAGTCGATTCTCCATTATTTCAGCTTGTTCAAACAGTCCGAGGATCGGCTTCGGAACTTCCGCACCGCCTTCAATGAAGATCTGCCTGTGTTTGAAAAAGAGTTTCTGACTTATCTGGAAACCTCCCGCTGAAACACCAATGAACCGTAGATTGTCCGCAGGTTCCGTTTCGCTGTTTCTGCTCACCGCTCACTGCTTCTTGGCCGCCAGGTGCGTAACCTGAGCGGTGAGGTTAAGCAGATAGGCGTCATCGGGCTGCTTAAGGCCGGTTTTTGGATCGTGCTCCCTGGCCTTGATCAAACTCACGACGCGCTCGATGGAGCCTCCCTCGGAACGTAGCAACTCCTCCACACGAGCTGCAAAATCTTCGGATGCTTTGAGTGACTGTTCAAGGAACGTTCGGACAGCCTCTCTTCCCACGAACACGTAATGATGCCCCTGCGTAAAGATTTCAGCCGGGATAGCCAGCAGACGCTTGATGGATGCGATGTACGAATCGTAGTCGGCCAGAAATTCAACGCTGATACTGCCTGACGGTTCCAGGCAGCCCGCAGCCTCACCGCCTATCAAGATCTTTCTTTCCGGGATATAGTAGCTGAGATGGTCTCGGGTGTGCCCGGGCGTTGCCAATACTTCGACCGTCGTCTTTTCGTCCACGCGGATCACCTGGCCGTCATGCAGCACCACATCCACATCGAATGACCTGAAAGGCTCATCGATCAAGAGTGCGCTGTCCACTCCGTCAAATGTTGCCACGACCGGGATGACACTCTTCCCAAGTTCTGTCATGCGTCTCTGGACGCTGGGCCGGCTGATGATCTCGGCTGCCCGGCCTGAGGCGGCGACTTCGATTCGCGGAAAGACATTCCTTATATGGCTCGTTGCACCGCAATGGTCCCAGTGCACGTGCGTGAGAAAGATGGTGTGAGGCTGTCCCCCTCGTGAGAATTCCTTGAGTTCTTTTTCATAGAGCCGCGCTGCGCACGCAAAACCCGTCTCAAAAATAAGTGGCGGGCTGCCTTCAATCAAAAAAACGGGTGACCATGAAATACCGCAAACATATAATCCTTTCGAAACGTGGCCCGTCTTGCTAGAAATCATGTGAAGATACCTGCGTGCGGTAAGCGGTACAAAGTGAGCGGTGAACAGTAAGCGGTAAGCAGCGAAAAGCAAGCAGCGAACAGAAGGGTTCGGAAGCGTCAGGGGATCCACCGGGCATAGGGCATCTATTGGCTTCGCTCATTCGCTGTTCGCTACTCACTGTTTACTCCGTTCTGTTACTTTTTTTCTCGCGGCCAGATGGGCGACCTGAGCCTGTACGTTAAGCAGATAGGCCTGCTCGAGCTGCTTCACATGAGGATTCGTGTCATACTGCTCAGCCTTGATTCGCGCGACCACGCGTTCGACAGAGCCCTCCTCGGCATCCAGAAGTTCGTGGACTCTGGCCGCGTAAGCCCTGGCTTCTTTCCTGGACAGAGCGAAAAAATCCTTAACCTCCTGCGCGCCGGAGACGACGTAGTGATGGCCCTGGCAAAGGATTTCTACCGGTAGGCTTGCAAGCCTGTCAAGAGAGGCGAGATAGGCGTCGTAATCCACCAGAAACTCTGTGATGAACTGCCCTGCCCGGTCAATGCAGCCGCTTGCCTCAGTAGCTATCAGTATTTTTCTTTCAGGTATGTAATAGCTCAGGTGGTCCCGCGTATGTCCCGGGGTGGCCAGCACTTCAACCGTGATACCAGCCCCCTGCATGCTCACTTGCCCGTCCTGAAGAACCACATCAACGTCGAACGGAAGAAAGGGTTCGCGGCTCAACCCGGAGGCGTCGAGGCCCTCAATGGCTGCTACTTTGCCGGTCACTTGAGCGTTCAGTTCCGCAATCAACGTGACCGCATTCGGCCTCTTTATTATCTCGGCCGCCCTGGCCGATGCGCCGATGGACATTCCCGGGAAAGCGCGCCGGAGATAGCCGGCTGCGCCGCAGTGATCCCAGTGAACGTGCGTCAGGAAAAGCATTGCCGGGTGCCTCTGCCCCACTATCGAGCTGATCATCTGCCGGGAGAGCCGCCAGGTGCATGTAAAGCCTGCCTCAAAGAGCACGGGCTGATCCGCATCGAGGAGATAGACGGGGGACCAGGGGATCCCGCACACGTAGAGTCCATTTTCTACCAGGCCGGTTCCGCCGAACACCATGGTTTTCTCCTGAACCAGTTGGTTGTGCGCTGCCCTTTGTATGCAAATAGGCCGGACACAGGTCAAAAGCCGTGATCCGCAAGTTATACATGAAAACCCCCTGCGGAGGCAAGGGGGAAGCGGGCGAGTCGGATTTGTCGAGCCACTTCGTTGATCTTCGGACCCGGCAAAAAGGCTCCGGTCCAACCCTCAAAACAGTTGACATAAGTTGCCCGAATTAGTTATGATTGGCAAACTATGTGAATTTTTTTATTATCTCACTGGAGGTGGTAGATGGAGATCAAGACAATAGGGGTACTTGGTGCAGGAACGATGGGCAATGGCATCGCGCAGGTGGCCGCACAGGCTGGCTTCAACGTCGTCATGAGAGACATTGAGGATAGATTCGTACAGGGCGGTCTCAAGAGCATTGACAAGTTTCTCGCCAAGAGCGTGGAAAAGGGCAAGATGACTGCTGACCAGAAGAATGCGGTCATGGGACGTGTCAAGGGTACGACCAAGCTGGAAGATATGAAGTCCTGCGATTTCATCGTCGAGGCAGTGCTCGAGGTTATGGACCTGAAGAAAGAGGTATTCAAGGCACTTGACGAGATGTGTGGCCCGGAAGTGATTCTCTCTACAAACACTTCGTCCATGTCGATTACCGAAATCGCCACAGCGACGAAGAGAGCGGATAAGGTGGTCGGGATGCATTTCTTCAATCCTGTACCGCTCATGAGGCTTGTGGAGGTTGTAAGGGGTCACTTTACCAGCGATGCAACTGTGGCTATCTGTATGGACATGGTGAAAAAGCTGGGGAAAGAGGGGGTGGAAGTCAGGAAGGATGTGCCTGCCTTCATCGTAAACCGGCTGATGATCCCCCATTTCATTGAAGCCATGACGCTCCTCGAGGAGGGAGTCGCAAGCAAAGAGGACATCGATAAGGCCGCAAAGCTGGGCCTGAATTACCCGATGGGGCCTTTTGAATTAATGGACCTGACAGGCCTCGATATCAATCTGAATGTAAACGAGTATCTGCGCAAAGAACTGAAGTCGGAAACAAAGTGGCAGTCCTCCCACACGCTGAAGAATCTGGTCAAAGCAGGTCGTCTCGGCAGAAAGACCGGAGCCGGCTGGTACGAATACAAGTAACGAGGGAGGTCCCTATGAGCTACGAAACACTGTTGCTCGAAAAACAGGGCGCTGTCGCAGTCCTGAAGATGAATCGTCCCCCTGTAAATCCGCTCAATATAAGACTGTACCTCGAACTGTATGACGCACTGTGCGAACTTGAAAAGGATGATTCGGTGGCCGCCATCGTCATTACGGGAGCGGGAGAGAAGGCCTTTGCGGCCGGACTTGATGTCAAGGATGTTGCAAACAAGAGCGTAGCGGAAATACTCGAGTTCCAGAACACCGTTCCCAAGAAATGTTTCGAAAAGTTGACCGGCATAGCGAAACCGACAATAGCAGCAGTCTTTGGCCTTGCGCTGGGAGGCGGAAGCGAGGTTGCCCTCTGCTGCGACCTGCGCATTGCCTCGTCTGACGCCGTCTTCGGTCTCCCTGAGATCAATCTGGGGATAATACCTGGGTCAGGTGCCACTCAACGCCTCTCCAGGCTGATAGGAGCGTCGAAAGCAAAAGAGTTGATGTTTACCGGTGACACCATTGGCGCTGATGAAGCTTTCCGTATCGGGATGGTCAATAAAGTTGTACCGCGTGAAAAGCTAATGGAAGAGGCGATGGCGCTGGCCAACAAACTATCAGCAAAACCGAGAGTTGCCCTGTCCTTAATAAAGCAGTGTGTGGACAACGGAATGAATATGGATATTGGCTCCGGCTTAACGCTGGAGCGCAACTCATTTGTCATCGCCTACGCGTCGGAAGACGGGCGCGAAGGTTTGAGCGCCTTTATAGAGAAACGAAAACCAAGCTACAAAGGCAAGTAATGTAGCTAACATCTAAGGAGGAACTTATGGCAAGGAATGCGTGTATCATCGCTGCCGGCATGTCCAAATGGGGCGTGCGCGAAGCGAGCCTCGTGGATGTGTTCCAGGAGGCAGGAAAAGCCTGTGTTGAGGATCTGCCCGGGTTCAACAAGAATGACATTGACGGGTTAATTGTGGCCACATCGTACGCGGGAAGATGCTCGTTCCAGGTCAACACGGCGCCGGTAATCGCCGAGCGTCTGGGCTTGAAGCCCACGTCGATCTGCGCGCGCGTGGACGTGCTCTGCGCAGGTGGAAGCGCCGGTATGATCCTGGCGAAGGGGCTTGTCGAATCGGGCATGGCCGACTGTGTCATGGTTGCCGGTGGCGAGAAGCTCTATACTCCCCAGAAATGGGAAATATTCTACAGTGAGCTGGCCTCGATTGACCATGACTGGGATGCCCCGCACGGTCTTGGCCTGCCGCCGCCCGTTTTTGCTATGACAGCTTCAGCCCATTTCAAGAAGTACGGTAGCAAGAAGGAAGATCTGGCCGCGGTGTCGGTCGCGAACTATAACTACGCGAGCGACAACCCCAAAGCCCAGATGCAGCGCAAACTCACCATGGAAGAAGCCATGAGTGCGCCGGTTGTCACGTTGCCGCTTACCCTGTACGATTGCTGTCCGATTACCGACGGTGCTGCTGCGGTGGTCATTGCGAGTGAAGAATTCGCGAAACGATTCAACCGGCCACTGGTCTATATGAGAGGCCATGCACAGTATGCTCAGCACAGCGTCTCCACGAACTGGCCCGGCGAGCACGCAGCTGACTGGGCACACACCCGTATCGCTGCCGCCAAGGCGTATGAGCGCGCGAAGCTGGCCCCCAAGGACATCAACGTCGCACAGACCCATGACTGTTTCTCAATCTCGGAAATAATCGAGGCAGAGGAGCTTGGATTCTGCAAAAAAGGTGAGGGTGGCGATTACGCCTCTTCAGGGCAGATTCTTGTGGGCGGCAAGGTTCCCATCAACACTGATGGTGGCCTTCTTGCATGCGGCCATCCGTTCGGTGGCACGGGTTGCCGGCAGGGTGGCGAGCTGATGCGTCAGCTTCAGGGACGTGCGATTCACCAGGTGAAAGATCCGGTCTTCGCGCTCCAGCATAACCTGAGTGGCATGAACGTCGAGCACACCATCATCATCTACGGCAAAGAGCCGGTAAAGAGATAGAGAATCCCCACTAGCGAGCACGGCCCGCGAGAGGGGGAGGCTCCATGTGGCTTTGCCACTGGAGGGGGCGACGTGAGCCCCATTAATAACAAGGAGGCGAATATGGCAGTATTAGGAATCCCCGTATTGGAAGATAAATATCCGGTAACTATGGATATGTGGCCGATCGAGTGCAAGGAGTTCAACCGGGTCTGGCCCTTTTACGAAAACCTGAAACAGGGAAAGTTTACAACGACGAAGTGCAAGGGCTGCGGCAAGGTATCGTACCCGCCGCGAGTGATCTGCCCCGAGTGCTACAGTGAAGATCTGGAGTACACGGAGTTGCCCACCAAGGCGAAGGTTTTTGTATTCTCTGAAGAGCTGAAGGGCGTGCCGCTCGGCTACGATTCTCCACTCATCCATGCAACGATCGAGTTCCCGGCAGGAAGCCCCATCAAGAGCATGGTTACCAAGATTGTGAACTGTCCGGCAGGCAAGCTGAAAGAAGGTGATGAAGTGCAACTGGTCATCTTCCCGGTTCCGGCGCACCCGGTTGACGTGAAGGGGGGCGTCGCGATGAAGGAAAGAGTCTTCTTCGCGTTCGAACCGGTGAATAAGTAAGCAATAGCAAGAACTTAATATAAAAAGGGAGCGGCATGTCCGCTCCCTTTTTATATTGCCAGTTACGCATGCGGCTCACGGCCGCAGCCGCATCTCAGAAGAACATCCCGATACTGATGATATTCGCGTTAATGGACTGGTTCGGCCAGGAAGTGCCGCCGTTCGAGTAATGCCTGTACCTGTCTTCGATGAAAAAGTTTTTGTAGCGATAGCCGGCAGCGCCCTGCAGAATGAAGAAGGCATGGGTGCCCTGCTCGACAAATCCGAGTGTGCTGTACGCGCCACCAGTGCCGGCTGTAATGTAGAAGCCTGAACGGTCACGACTAAAGGGGTACACCTTTAGCTCCAGGTTTATACCCACGTCCATCCCATCAGTAGGATTCGTCACGTAGGAAAGAAATGGCCCGGCAGTGATAAGCCATTTTGGAGAGATCGGCTTCTCGTACGAGTAGGAAGCCACCACGAAGTTGTAGTATCCCTCCGAGACCCTTCCCAGGCTATGGCCGCTACTACCGAGACCAAAACCGTAACCCACGGAAAACGCCTGGTCAGCCGCTTCCACCGGGTGCCAGACCGATAGCAGCAAGATTATGAGAAGAGAAGTCAGCAGAACGTTCCTCATGGGGCCTCCACATGATAGAAATCTAGAAAATATAATCTGCCGCATGCTGCAAGTCCAGAGAGATCGGAAAGCCGTATGCTATTTATCACAACTGCAAAATATTGTACAATCAATTCTCAATGCGCCGATCCATTTTTTTGCTTCCCCTCCTTCTTCTCGCAATTCTTCACACCCCTTGCCTGAGCAAGGAATACACGGTGACCAAAGTGATTGACGGCGACAGTGTGCTGCTCGACACCGGTGAGCAGGTGCGTTACATCGGGATTGACGCGCCGGAACTCGGTAAACAGGCAGGCGGGCCTCAGTTCTACGCCAGAGAGGCAGCGGCATTCAACAAGCATCTGGTGCTCCTGAAGAAGGTGAGGCTTGAGTTTGACCAGGAGAGACATGATTCGTACGGCAGGCTTCTTGCTTATGTGTTTGTGAAGGATGTATTTGTGAACGCCGAGTTGGTGAGGCGTGGTTACGCAAAAGCCTTGATCAAGCCTCCCAACGTGAAGTACAAGGACTTGTTTGTAAAATATCAGAATGAGGCTATGTCAAAGGAGATTGGTCTCTGGCAGGAGAAAAAGAGTGACACGGCTTCATATTACGTCGGGAACAAGAGAAGCTATGTCTTCCATAGGCCTGATTGCCCCTACGCGGCAAAGGTGCCTGAAAAAAACAAAATCATCTTCAGAGACCGGCTTGACGCTATTAAAATAGGCTATACACCCTGCAAGAGATGCAAACCCTGAGGAAGAACCCGCTGAATCTCTTCTCATGCGCAATTCGTCCGCTCTTTAGTTTTAAAGAAAAAATCGAAACATGCCGATGAATCTGTCATGAGCTCCGAGTATCTCGGTTACTGGGGTTTGGACAAAGAACCCTTTCATCTCGCACCCGACGAGGAGATGATGTACCTCGGAGGACAGTACTACGAGTGCTTCGAAAGGCTACTCTACGCAGTCAACACTAACAAGGGAGGCGCCTTAATCGTCTCGGAGGAAGCGGGGCTGGGAAAGACAACCATTCTCCTCCGGCTGCTCGGTGAGCTCAGGACAGAGCACGGGGAGGGGCTGAGATACGCCATGATCGACCATCCGACGCTCACTGTTTCCCAGATGGTTGCCAGTATACATGCAGGCTTGACCAACACCCGACCCGAGGACGACAAGTTCAGGAATCTCCTCGCTATCAAAGACACACTGATGGACTTAAAGAGATCCGGAGGCAGGGCGATCATTATCGTTGACGAGGGGCAGCTGCTCTGCGACCGGAAGGAGGTGCTCCAGGAGTTGAGAATCCTCCTTAATCTGACGCACAGTAAAGAGTACCTGGTGACGGTAATCCTCTGTGGCCAGAGGCCTCTGTGGAACACGGTGAAGGGTATCCCTGAATTGTGGCAGAGGCTCCCCGTCAAATACTATCTCATCCCGCTCACCCTGCAAGATACCAAGGCGCTCATAGAATGCAGGCTTTCAAAGAGCGGCCTGGATGACGAGCGTGATATTTTTACAACAGAGGCCCTTGAAATTATCTACCGTTTTTCGAAGGGGCTGCCGCGAACGATCGTTGCGCTCTCGGATCTTGCACTGCTCGTCGGTTTCTCTTACCAGGCTACAAAGGTTGGATTCAAAGAAGTCTCAAAGGCGATCAATGCCATGTCCGGCAGGGGCGAGAGCGAGAGCCTCCCCTACGTGAGTGAAAAGGTGGCCACTGCGCCCGAAGAGCCGGGCAGTTCCATCATCGGTAACATCATCAGAAGACTTCGCGGCTGATTTGGCTTCTGCCAGGTCCGAACTTTGTCTTGACAAGAGTGCAGGTTTAATCTAACGTTTCGACGCAGATTATCACCAAGCACGGAGGTAGCAGCGTGATCATCGATGTCCATCGCCACTTCATGCCGAAGGAGCTTTTTGAGCGCTACGGAGCATTGGGCAAACCAACCTGGCGTTATCAGGACCCCGTTCTGGAGTTCACATTTTACCACAAGCTCTACGAGATCGACCAGCAGCTTCGGGATATGGATGAGGCGGGGATCGATATAGCGGTGCTCAACCTGGCGCAGTGGAGCTTGAAAGGTACTGAGATGTGCCGGCTAATCAATGACAGCATTGCGCGCGTTGTCAGGGAGCATCCGGACAGATTTATCGGCTGTGTGCATTTACCGCTTGAGGACACCAAGGCTTCATTAGAGGAACTGAAGCGCGGACTGGATATGGAGTTGAAAGCCTGGGCGATTCTCTCATCATTTCTGGACATCACCCTGGACGACGAGAGAATGTATCCCCTCTATGATGAAGTATCGCGCCTGAACCTGCCCATCGTCATGCACGCCTCGCTTCTGCCCAAGGGGGCCGAATCTGCCTTTACTATCGGACGCACCCTTGCAAGAGCCTACGACATTTCGGGAGCGGCGCTGCGCATCATGTACAAGGTCTTTCAAGGGTGGCCCGATCTGAAATTCATTCTTCCCCACATGGGGGGAGTATTACCCATGATGAAGGGGAGGGTCATGGCTTTTTTTGAACCACCACCCGAATTGGGATTCAACCTGGAATATCCGGAAGAGATTCGCCCGCTGCCTAAAACCTTGAACGAACTGGAGGCAACCGGTGCGATACCTTACTTTGATAAACTTTTTAGCAAGCTCTATTTTGACACGGCAGGTGCCTGCGGATGGATGCCGGCTATGCAGGCGGCAGTGAACGCCTATCTTCCGGAACAGATTTTGTTTGCTACTGACTATCCTATGGAATTCCACTCGGGTAGGGATAAGAAATGGTTCATCGACAACATCAACGCGATGAACATTCCCGCCGCTGACAAAGAGTCAATTTTCAACAGCAACGCCAAACGTTTGTTCGGCATAACTTAGTAATCAGAAGAGACTCACGCCGATCACTTTGTCGCAGCAGCTGACCCCGCACCCTTGAGTAGCTTCTTCACCATCTCGTACTCACTTGTCATCATCTTCTTGTACTCAGGGCCCGGCACGTAATCTTCGACCGCTCCCAGCTGCTCCATTGCCTTGACCACCTCAGGGGCTTTAATGGCTTTTTCCAGAGGAGAGGCCAGTGTCTTTTTGACTGACTCGGGTGTGCCCATGGGAGCGTAAAAGGCAAAGAGTACCGAAGACATGTCGTTCTTGTAGCCGAGTTGCTTCATGGTCGGGATATTGGGAAACTCAGGCGTCTTCTTGGAGATCAGAAGCGCCCGCAGTTTGCCCGCCTGCAGTTGTGGGTGAATGAGGCTCAACGAGAGCACTGACATTTCTACGTGTCCTCCCATGAGCGCAGTCATTGCGGGCGAGGCCCCCTTGTAGGGGATCATGTTGATCTGCGCCCCGGTTTCATTCATGATGACTTCGAGATTAAAGTGGCCGACTCCACCCACACCGGTGGAGCTCGCGCGGACCTTCCCCGGGTTGCTCTTCATGTACGTAACGAGTTCCTGGAAAGTTTTCCATGGGGCGTCTGTGTTGACTGCGACGGTCAATGGCGTAGACACGGCAAGGCAGAGGGGGTCCAGGTCTGTCAAAGGGTTGTAGGGAACATCAGCAGGGTTCATGGCGTGTGCGTAGTAGATATTCGAATTCGCAAAGAGCAGGGTGTAGCCATCCTTCTTGCCCTTGACTACAAAATCGGCGCCTACTGTTGATCCGCCGCCCGGTTTGTTATTGACAATCACGGGATTCTTGAGGATCTTCGCCAGTTCAGTGGCGATGGCCCTGCCGGCAAGATCAACCGTATCGCCGGGAGCCATAGGCACGATGAGCTGAATGGGGTGCGCGGGATACGTCTGCGCGTTTATCGGCCATGGTACACAAAGAAGTGAAGCTACTGCGATTGTCACGATTAACAAACTCGGTCTCCTCATGCGGCCTCCTTGTGATAGGCACTCTTCAAATCCGAATCTTAGCATACCCGGTGCCAACCTCAAAGGAAATCTTTCTGAAGTCAAAGAGTGAACGAACCTCGCTGGTTCTTATTCTTTTCACTCTTGACATGCTGCCGAATGTTTGTCAGACTTGAGGCCATTATGAAAAGCACGACCCCCCTACTTCGTGCGGAACAGGTGCGTAGAATCTATGTGAGGGATGGGCAAGAAGTTCCTGCCTGCGCTAACATCACGTTTTCAGTTAATAAAGGGGAATTTGTCTGTATTGTCGGCCCTTCGGGATGCGGTAAAACGACACTGCTCAAGTGCATCTGTCACCTCTTAAAACCGACTGATGGCAAAGTCTTTATCAATGAGAGAGCGATTGACCGACCGCCCAAAGAAATGATCCTGATTTTCCAGGATTACAGCCGTTCTCTATTTCCATGGCGCACCGTATTAAAAAATGTTCTTTTTGTGCTTGAAAAGAAAAACATGACCAGGAAAGAAAGAGTCGATGTCGCCAGGTCGGCCCTGGCCGCGGTATACCTGAGCGGATTCGAGAACCATTATCCCTGGGAACTCTCCGGAGGAATGCAACAAAGGGTTGCGATCGCCCGGGGGATAGCCTTTAACCCTGACATTCTGCTCATGGACGAACCTTTCGCATCTGTGGACGCCCAGACCCGCAGCGATCTGGAGGATGCAATCCTCGAAATCTGGAGCAAGTTTTCCCAGACCATTCTTCTCGTCACACACGATATCGAAGAGGCAATTTATCTGGCAGACAGAGTTCTCGTGCTGAGCGGGCGGCCTTCGGAAATCCGTGAAGAGATACAAATCGATTTGGGCCGGCCACGGAATCAGTTGACCACCAAAGAGGATAAACGATTCATCGAATATCGTCATCACATTTACACCTTGATACGGGAAGAAGGACAGAAATGTGAGCGTCGGGATGTATGTCAGGAGGAATGAGTGCAAGCGGGACAGGATAGATAGCCGTGCACACCATCAGGAGAGCGATCCTTGAGACCCGCGCTTCCGGCGCTCTGCTTCTCTTATTCCTGATCGTACTTTGGGAGATTCTTCCCCGCTCCGGTATTGTGTACGCCCGCTATTTCCCCCCTTTTTCCACGGTGATGGCAGCCCTCTTTGAAGGAATTCGATCAACAGAGATACTCAAGCAGGCGAGCATCAGCATTTACAGAGCGTTTTGCGGATACTGTCTTGCGATCCTTATTGGTGTTACCCTGGGCACACTCACAGGAACCATTCGATGGGTTTCTGACTTGCTGGAGATCACCATCGAACTCTTGAGACCTATGCCCTCGGTTGCCTTGGTTCCCATTGCCATTCTCCTTTTCGGTACGTCCAACAGCTATAACATTTCGATCATCACCTTCGGCTGCACCTGGCCTATTCTTGTCAACACGTATGAGGGCGCGAAAAGTGTTGACACACAATGGATTGACACCGCAAGGATCTACGGGGCTACGCGCTCTGAACTGCTCAGGAAGGTGGTGGTGCCCGCTGCCCTGCCGTACATCGTGAGCGGCCTCAGGATAAGCCTCGCGACTTCGATCATCATAGTCACGGTCACGGAAATGCTCGCAAGCTTTAAGGGACTCGGCTTCTTTATCATGGACACGTATAACGGCTATCGCATTCCACAGATGTATTCCGGCATCATCACGATCGGGCTGGTTGGTTACGCTCTCAATCGTCTCTTTATGATTGCAGAGGAGAGATTTATGGCCTGGCATAAAGGGTGGACCGCAAAATCTGTATGAGAGAATTTTTTTCGACGAAGATCAAAGGAGTATGCTTTCTCCTCTGCCTTGCGCTTCTCTGGGAGATTGTATCGAGAAACAAGCTCATCTCGCCTCTCTATTTCCCTCCCATATCCAAGGACCTGGTAACGTTCTATCAACTGATGCTGGACGGTACATTACCCTTTGAATTGATTCGGAGCCTTGGCAGGATCTTCGCCGGGTTTTTTCTTGCCGTTGTCCTGATGGTACCCCTGGGAATCGTCATGGGACTCTTCAGGCCGGTGTGCAATCTGTTTGAACCGCTTACCGAATTACTGAGGCCATTGCCGCCTCCGGCAATCATTCCTGTGGTGATGCTTTTTGTGGGTATCGGAGAGACCATGAAGATCATCGTGATCGGGTTTGCCTGCTCTTTTCCGATCCTCATCAACACAATGGACGGAGTCAGGAGTGTTGAACCCACGCTCGTTGATACTGCAAAGACATTCGGAAGAAGCCGCTACGAGATCATCCGACAGGTGATTCTGCCTGCGTCTCTGCACCAGATTTTCACAGGGTGGAGAGTCGCCTTGCCTATCGCGTTGATTGTGGATATTATTGCTGAGATGGTGGGAGCCGTCAATGGGATCGGTCGATTTATCTTGCTTATGCAGCGCAGGTTTGATATTCCAGAGATGTACGCAGGCATCTTTCTCGTTGCAATTGTCGGCTATGCACTCAATGCGCTGCTCCGTTACCTGAACAAGACCCTGATAGGTTGGCATAAAGCAAAGTTTGAAGCCATAACGTGAAAGGAGTACAGACAGCGGTTGCACATGGCCGTGATAAATCCAAATCCGGGAGGAGAAGATGAAAAAAGTATCGGCAATGCTTGTGGGTATTTTTCTTATGTTTGCATTTGCTACAGCGGACTCCGGAATTGCCAAGGAACTCATTCCCATGAAGGTTTCCTACATTCCCATCATGGATTGCCAGCAGCTTTATGTTGCGTGGGAAAAGGGTTATCTCGAGGAGGAAGGACTCAAGGTGGAAGGGCAGACTGTCCAGTCCGGATCCATGAGCCAGACGCTCGTGGAGAGCGGGTCCGTGGATTTGGGTTGGACTGCAGTAGTCCCTCTTTCACAGGCATACGTGAAGGGTTTTGATTTTGTCTTCATTGCACCCGGGTCTTTTGTGGACAGCACTAACCGGAAGACCGTCGGCATAGTTGTGAAGAAAGATTCCCCGATACAGTCCATGAAGGATCTGGCCGGCAAGAAGGTTGCCATCAATGCCCTCCAGTCCATAAACCATCTGGGCGTCCTCGTGCTTGCAGACTTCTACGGCGTTGATGCGAAGACAATGAAATTCGTTGAAATCCCTATGCCCAGCCAGATGCCAGCCATCAAGGAAGGCGCAGTGGACGCTGCCCACGCTGCCGAGCCCTTCATAGCAGCCGCAGAGGCCGAAGGCATAATACGGATGATTGTACCGGGATACTATCCTCCTGAAGTTGCTGAACGCATGATGGCTGCGAGCTGGTTTGCCAAGAAAGCATCTCTTGAGAAGAACAAGGACAAGTTGACCAGATTTCTCAAGGCCATGAACAAGGCAACGGATTTTATCAACAAGAACCCTGATCAGATACCCGCCATAGTAGCAAAATATACAAAAATGGACGTGAACCTTTTGAAAAAGGTGGTACCGCCGAGATTCTATACCAAGGTCAACAAAAAAGAGATCCAGGTATCGATTGACCAGTGCGCCAAATACGGCTTCATCAAAAATGGATTCGACGCGAAAGAGATTGTTGCGACTAATTTGATGCCCCTGCAATAGGATAGGCACTAACAGAAAAGGAGAATGCTTGTGAAGCTCAATTCAACACTTGTTGAGAGTATACGCCAACCGATCTCCACGGCTGAACTGGAGCGGCGATGGGCCGTAACTAGAAAAGCCATGGCCACGCAAGGCATCGATTGCCTCGTGATGCAGAACAGTAATCAATACCTTGGCGGCTACGTACGCTGGTTCACCGATATTCCTGCCCAGGAGGGTTACCCCGTAACCGTGATCTTTCCCGTCGATGACGAGATGACGATGATCACGAGTGGTGGAGCCCCCCTGCCGCCCGGTCCGCCCGAGTGGGCTGTGCGGGGAGTCAGGGAGAGAATCGGCCGACCCTATTTCCGGACGCTCAACTACACCAACACCATGGACGCCGAGGCAGTGGTCAGTCAACTGAAAGCCCGCGGCGCAAAGAAAGTTGGGATCGTGGCCAAAGGTTCCATGTCGGCCCCGACCTACGAGTACATCCAACAGAATCGCGGGCAGATGGAGATCGTAGAAGTCTCGGATCTGATTGATCCGATCAAGGCAGTGAAGAGCCCAGAAGAACTGGAACTGATCAAGAAGACAGCAGCCATCCAGGATGCTGCTATGGCTGCGATACCAGCCATTGTGAGGCCTGGCAAGAAAGAGTACGAAATAATTTCAGCCGCCATCCACATGCTGATGGATATGGGCAGCGAAGAACAACTGCTGATGATCGGTTCTGCTCCTCCCGGCAAGCCTACGGGTCAGAGGAGCGACTACTACACCAACCGGACGCTAGAGCCAGGGGATCAGCTTTTTCTCATGATCGAGGTGAACGGGCCGGGTGGCTTTTACGCCGAACTGGGCAGAACGTTCTGCCTGGGGGAGCCGCCTAAAGAACTGCTCGATGTGTGGGAAGTTGCCAAGGAGGCGCAGCGCCGCACAGTAGAACGCCTGATCGCGGGTGCCAGGCCTGCTGATCTGCTCAAGGCTCACAATGAGTTTATGACCGGCAAGGGTTTTGGTGCCGAAGGGAGGCTTTTTGGGCACGGCCAGGGTTATGACCTGGTGGAGAGGCCCGCCCTGCGGGCAGATGAGAACATGCCACTTGCTACCAACATGAACATTGTAGTTCATCCCATCGCGGTGACGGACAAAGCGTATGGCTTCTGCTGTGACAACTACATCGTTGGCGACAGGAAAGCCATGCCGATTCACAAGACGCCACAAGAAGTCCTGGTACTGTAGGAATTGCTTGAGCAGCAACTACCGAACTCGAGGGGCCCGCTTCCTTGAGTTCGGTCTATCTTGCCCCGCAGTGTTCCCTCTCTGAACCTCGCGTCCCCCTATCGCTCGCCGTACTCACCAGATAGGTTCCCCCGAGAATCTATTCGTGAAACACTGATCCGTGCGTAATTATCTTGACACATAGTCATGCCCAGAATAAGATTGCCTCAGTTAGGCCTGTTTTTGTGTGGGATATTTAGAACTTAAATAAGGGGGTATTAGCATGGGAGACGAGGAGACAGTCACCAGGCGGTCAGGTATGACGCGGAGAGAATTTATTCAGAAAACGACCATCGCAGGAGCGGCTTTGAGCATCCCAGCGCTCACTCGACGTGCCTCTGCTGCGAAGAAAAGGGATTTCATATTGATAGGGAGGGTCAACCCGAACTCGGGTGCTCTTTCCTCCTTCGGCGAGACAACGCCGTGGGTTGATGATCGCGTACTCGCGGAAATCAACAAGGACGGCGGGATTTTTATCAAGGAGGCGGGAAAGAAGCTGCCCGTTCGCATCAAGCTGATGGATTCGGAGAGTGATCCTACCAAGGCTGGCGACGTGGCCTCCAAATTGATCCTCCAGGATGAGATCGACCTCATGATCACACTGCACACGCCTGACACGGTCAACCCGGTAGATGCCATGTGCGAGCGCTATCAGATTCCGTGCATCTCTTCGAATGCGCCTGTTGAGTCGTGGCTCACGGGTGGCCCGTATAAATGGAGCTTCCATTTCTTCTTCTCCGTGCCGCAGATCGTGGACACCTTTGTTGCCATGTGGGACAGTGTTGCCGATAAGACAAACAAAGTCGTGGGCGGGCTGTGGCCGAACGATCCTGACGGCAAGACCTATGCGGAGATGTTTACCAAGCGATTGAATGAGAAAGGCTACAAGGTGGTGGATGCCGGCAGGTTCCCCAATAAGACACCGGACTATACTTCCTTCATTGATCTCTGGAAAAAAGAGAAAGTCGAGATACTGACCAGCATTCAGCCTCCGCCTGATTTTGCGGCAGCGTGGCGTCAGTGCTTTCAGCAAGGATTTATCCCGAAAATGTGTACGGGCGGGAAGCCCATTCTCTTCCCGTCTGCGGTCCAGGCCATCGGAGGGAACCTGCCCAATGGACTCACCACCTGCGTTTGGTGGAGTCCCTATCATCCTTTCAAGTCATCCGTGGCCGGGTACGGCTCCAAAGCTCTCTGCGATGCCTGGACGGAGAAGACCGGAAGGCAATGGACCCAGATACTTGGCTTCACCTATGCCACGTTCGAAGTGGCCATAGATGCCCTGAAGAGAGCCGGAACCGTTGACAAGGACAAGGTGAGGGAAGCTATTGCCCAGACAAATCTAACTACCATAGTCGGCCCTCTTAAGTTCAATAACCAGAATTATTCCAAAACACCGATGGTCGGTGGACAATGGGTAAAAGGAAAGAAATGGCCGTGGGAACTGGAGATCGTTGAAAACAACCAGTATCCCGAGATAAAGAAAACAGCCAAGCTTATTTTTCCCATACCGAAATCGTAGACTGAGCGAGCGCTTTGAGCAAGGCCCCTTGCCGATTTATTACAGCGAGGGGCCTTGTTATGTTACGTGTACTTTTCTGGGAACACGATATAATGTAAACTATATGTGACACGGCTGTGGCCCTGTGCAGTAGTTACGGTGGACAAACGAACGCTCGCAGCATGCGGGAGTGAGGTATGAGCAGTAAGCGATCTTCATACGAAGAGATCATGGGCGGGTTGAAGCCGCCCGAAGGCTGGGCTGAGCTTTCTCCTTACAAGTGGAAGCAGGTCGAGCCGGGTTCCGAGGGAGAGAAGAAGACGCTCTTCGGCCTCTGCCGTGCGTGTATGCAGGGAGATTGCGCCACGCTCGTGCATCTGGAGGACGGTGTGGTGGTTAAGGTGGAAGGCAATACAGGAGCGCCACCCAACTGGGGAACGCTCTGTCCCAAAGGGAACGCCGAGATCATGGCACTCTACAACCCCTACCGCATTAAAGCTCCCATGATCAGGACCAACCCGGAAAAAGGTCTCGATGTCGACCCGAAATGGAAAGAGGTCTCGTGGGATGAAGCCCTGGACTATGCAGCCGAGGGTTTGAAAAAGGTGAGGGAGAAAGATCGGAGAGGATTGGTGATCTGTGAGGGTTGGGGACAGCGGGACACGATCCTGCGCGGTCCGTTTGGCAAAGCATTCGGAACGCCGAATGAAACAGGTTCTCACGGAGCCTTGTGCACGGTCCATTTTCCGTCAGGTCTTGTTCATTCCGGATATCCGGTTGCTATTGTTGACCTGGAGTATTGCCAGTACCATATAACCATGGGTCGCTCTCTGGGGCCGAATTTCGGTGCTGTGCCGGGCATGCGCCGTTTCGCCAGGGCTATCGAGAGAGGAATGAAGCTCGTTGTGGTTGATCCCAGAAGCTCTTACGAGGCGTCAAAGGGCGAATGGGTTCCCATAAGGCCCGGAACAGACCTGGCATTTCTGCTGGCCATGGCGCATGTCATGTTGCACGAGATCAAAGTTTTCGACGTCTGGTTTCTCAAGAACCGCACCAACGCTCCCTACCTGATCGACGCGCAAGGTGAGTATTGCAGGAATCCGCAAACTGGCAAGCCCATGATGTGGGATCCGGTTGACAACAGGTCAAAGCCTTACAATGCCGAATTCAAAGAGATCGCCCTCGAAGGCTCTTTCACGGTGAACGGTGCGGCCTGCAGTACCGGCTTCACACTGGTAAAGGCAGCGTACGCGCAATATACACCTGAATGGGCCGAAGAGATCACCACGGTCCCGGCTGCGAACGTGCGGCGGCTGGCCAGGGAATTCGTGGAGCACGCCCGCATCGGCAGCACGATCGAGATCGACGGCTTCACCTTTCCCTTCCGGCCGGTCTCACTCAACGTGGAGCGCAACGTCACAAACCGGCGTGGAGGAACGTATGCGGACTTCGTCGGAAAGATCATAAACCTGCTAGTGGGCAATATCGAAGTGCCGGGAGGATGTCTGAGTTGCAGTATACGCGGTCCCATTATGGGCCCGACGGAAGACGGCACATCGGCACCGCGGTACGAGGCGATACCAAGGCCTTTCGCATTTCCTCCTGAGCACGCGACCCTGCAGGAGTTCTACCCCCATCAGCACACGGCACCACACTTGGTGCTCAATTCTATTCTCCACCCCGAGGAATGCTATCTTCCCTACAGGGTGGATGCGTGGCTGTCGGTGGGTGGAAACCCTATCCGGCAAAACGCACAGCCGGAAAAATACGTGGAGGGATTCAAGAAACTCTCTTTTGTGGTAAGCGTCGCCTTCCACATGGACGAGCCTGCAATTCTTTCTGACGTGCTTCTTCCCGAGCACAGCGCCCTGGAAAGGTTACGAGTAGTGCCCTTTTATCTCCAGCATCAATCGATTGATGATGAAGTGAACGGGTTGAAGATGGTCCAGTTGAGAGAACCGGTGCCGACTCTTTTCAATACAAAGAATGCAGACGACATCTTCATGGAGTTGGCCGATCGCCTCGGTATTCTCTATGGCGAAGGCGGGCTCTATGACTGTCTGAATAATGGGTTGGACTGGGTGGATAAAGAAGACGGGCTCAACATGAACGGCGAGTGGAAGCTCGATCTCAACCGGAGATATTCGTTGGAGGAGATCTTCGATCGCCAGATACGCGGTTGGCCGTACGGCGGCGGCAAGGGTCTTAAGGAACTTCGAGAAAAAGGATACATCGAATACTGGAAACAAAGAAAAGAGTTTTACCTCTACTACTATTTCCCGGACAACAAGACTCGGCACCCTTTTTATCTGATGGGCCTCAAAGAAGTGGGAGACCGTCTGAAGAAGAATCTGCTCGAGCACAAGATTTCCTTCCCCATGATCGACGACATGGACTACATCCTTGACCTCTACCAGCCGATTCCGCACTGGGTGGAAACTTCAGAGTTCCGGGCACCGGCCGAAGGTTATGACCTTTGGGCCATTAACTGGAAAACTCCCTATATTGCCAACGATGCCGGCAACCTTACGGGCAACCCCTGGCTTGCTGAGGTTTACGCGAAGGATCCGTGGGAGTCGGTGATCCTGCTCAATCCGGCGACGGCATCGAGGAAGAAATTGAAGGACGGAGAGACCGTGGTGGTGGAGTCGAGGTATGGCAGAATTGAAGGCCGGCTCAAAGTTTCGGAACTGTTCCATCCTGACACTGTCGGCATAGGTGGCAGTTATGGTCTCGGCACGTGTCAGTCGAACCCGTTGAACTGCCTGGGGCCCAATTTCAACGCCCTCCTTTCTATCGACCCCAGGACCTTTGATGGGGTGAGTGCCGGCCAGGACACGGCGCCTGCGGTGAAGGTATACAGGAAGGAGGGGCGCCGGTGAGATACGGGATGGTGATAGACCTGAAACGGTGTGCGGGCTGCAACAGCTGTACTGTCGCGTGCAGGGCCGAAAAGGGCACTCCTTCCGGAATACTCTACCACCGGGTTGAAAAATATGAAGCGGGCAAATACCCTGCTGCACGCATGAAATTCCGTCCGATGCCATGCATGCATTGCGAGCAACCGGCGTGTCTCGAGGTTTGTCCCACGGGTGCGACGTATAAGCGGGATGACGGTATAGTCCTCGTCGACCACACCAAATGCATGGGATGCCGGTATTGCGTTCTGGCCTGCCCGTATGAGGTGCGCTACTATCTGAAGCGTATCGACAACTATTACGGACTCGCCGCGAGGACTCCGTATGAGATGATGAAACAAAAGGATTTCGACAAGGGAACCGCTGTTAAATGCGATTTCTGCGTCCAGAGACTGGAAAAGGGGCGCCTGCCCGCGTGCGTGGAGACGTGCCCGGCTCAGGCGAGACATTTTGGCGACCTCGACGATCCCGCAAGCGAGGTCTCTGAATTGATAGCAGTATTCCGGGGTGAAGTGCTGAGAGAAGAGCTGGGCACGAAACCTTCGGTGTATTACATAAACGGATAGCGAGGGAATGATGGACCGGATGGAAGGCCAGAGGGAATGGGGTTGGCTGATAGCCATCTACGTGTTCCTTGCAGGGTTGGGCGCCGGCGCTTTTGTTTTCAGCTTTATCCTTATATTCATAGGCAAATATACTGCCGTGGCCCGAATTGGGGCGCTTGCAGGCCCGTTATCGGTTGCGGTGGGCAGCGCCTTGCTTCTTTTTGACTTGGGCTCGGTGACACGGGCTTACAGGCTTTTCACCACGCCGGCTACGCTCCTCACTTCGTGGATGATACGGGGCGCATGGATCCTTACTGCTTTCATTATTCTCGGTCTTGCTTACGCGCTGCCCGGCTTTGCTCTTTTCGATTGGCTGCCCTGGGAGCAGACATCGGGTTTCGGAGTGGCACTGGGCACCGTGACGGCCTTGCTTGCCTTGGTAGTTGCAGTCTACCCGGGCCTGCTGCTCGGTGTGATAAAGAGCATTCCGTTGTGGAACACGTCTGCGCTTCCTCCCCTCTTCTTTCTGTCGGGAATGGATACGGGATTGGCAACTCTCGTCCTTATGTCTCTTGTCATTCCTTCGGCTGTCGGAACGGACGGTCTTCACCTCCTCGGGATTATCGATGCGAGCCTCATAGTCTTACTGCTGGTCGCGCTTGGAGCGTATATGGAAATAGTGCGCCAGTCTGGAGCGACTGCAGCCGCTTCGGTTCGCCTGCTCGCAAGCCCTTTCTTTATATGCGGAGTCATACTATCCGGGTTGCTGCTACCTCTTGCCATGTACATCTGCAGCGCCTATATGTCTGATGCGCCTTTCATCCGCCTGATGGACGGCTTGGCCAGCCTGTTGCTGCTTTGTGGCGGACTGTTGTTGAGATTGAGCGTCATCAGGTCGGGCGTACGGATTGTGGTACGTTAAGAGGCGGCCCGGACGACAAATTCCAAGTCCCAATATCGAAATCCTAAACAATATCGAATGATGAAAATTAAAAACGTAATGCATCTCGGACTTCCAGGTTTGGGGCACTTGATATTGGAACTTGTTTAGGATTTAGATATTCGAATTTGAGTCACAGCCTGTAAGAGACTAACCCCTGGTGCGCACTAGACGGGCACCCAAAAGATATACACGTGAAGACAAATTTATATGATATCGCGTCAGGAAGGGCCGCCTTCTACCAGCTCCTGGTAGCTGTTTTTGAGCTTCTACCGGGTCAGCTTCTTCTCGCAAAGATCAGAGATGGTGAGTTTCAGCGGATGCTCGAAAGTTATTCGCGGTTGGGTGAGGAGGGTTTTGGCGCGGGATTGGAGCTGATTAGTCAGTATCGCTTCCATATACGGGATAGAGCGGATGAAGATGTGCTCACAGACTTAGCCGTTGATCGGACCAGGATTATGAGAGGCACAGGCCACACTGACATGAAGCCTCCCTATGAGGGACTGTACAAGAAGGGCAGGGCCTTCGAGCACTCTGTGCTGGGGGTCAAGCGATTCTATCGCAAAGCAGCATTGCTGCCCGATGAAACAAATAAGGATTCAGTCGACTACCTTTGCGTAGAACTGGACTTCATGAGACAGCTCTGCCTTCGGGAAGAAAACTTACGTTTGAAAAACGCTGCCGGGGAAACGATCGCCTCGGTGCTTGCGCTGGAGGAGGAGTTTCTCAGGGTGCATCTGGGAAGCTGGATTTCGGAATTCTGCAGCGCAGTGAAAAAACATGCGTCCACAGATTTCTTTCGCGGCTTCGCACTCATCCTCAATGCTTACATACGTACTGAAAAAAAATGGCTGGAGAGCGTTGTTCGCAGGGCTTGAACACCAGAGCTTCTTACCACAGATAAGAGCTGATAAGAACTGCGATAAGGTGGATGGTTTTTCTTTGGCCGGAGCTGTGATAAAGCGGCGTCTCCGGCCAATCTTCAACGCCCCCGGTGGGGTAAATCACTCGCGAAGCGTCACACACATACTCATCTGCTTACATCTCTTCTGCCTTCATCTGAGCACATCTGCGATAAAATTCAATTTTTTGCCTTTTCATTTCTGCATTTCATAAGCGGCGCTTATTACCGCATCCACAATCTGCTGATACCCGGTGCACCGGCAGAGATTACCCGAGATTGCTTTTCTCACGTCAGTGGTCGTGGGCTTCGGGTTCTTGTCCAAAAGGGCTTTGGCCGACATGATCATGCCGGGCGTACAGAAGCCGCACTGTATGCCTCCCTTTCTTACGAAGGCTACCTGAAGGGGATGAAGCTCCTCGCCCCTGGCAAGTCCTTCGATGGTCAGGATCTTTTTCCCCTGGGCATCGAGCGCAAGCACCAGGCAGGATGCCACCGGTTTGCCATCCATGATGACTGTGCACGCACCGCATTCTCCTTCATTGCACGACTTCTTGGTGCCTGTGAAGCCAAGGGTCTCGCGCAGAACTTCAACGAGGGTCCGGTGCGGTTCAATCTCCAACTGATACTCTTCGCCATTAACATTGAGTGTGATCTCGACTCTGTTTTTCATAGCTTTACCTCGTTCCATTTGTGATGCGTCTGAATGCTTCCATGACCGCTCGCCTCGTGAAGACTTCGACCATGTCACACCGATAGCCGAGCGATGCCCGGACATCACTGATTGGACTGCAGATGGTGCCGGCTACCTTGCCGGCCTCATCAACCACGCTTTCCGTAATTTCCTTGCCGGTGAGTAGTTCTTCGGCCATCGGCGCTCGTATAGGTGTCGGTGCCACGGCTCCCAGTGCGATCCTCACCTCTTTGCAAGTCTTGTTGTCCTTGTCAAGGCAGATGTAGGCTGCGGCGCCCACCAGGGCAAGGTCAAGGGCAGCCCGCCGCATCAGCTTGAGATAGGCAGCGCAACTGTTGACAGGCTGTTTGGGAATCTGGATGTACGCCAGGATCTCGTTCCTTGCAACCCTCGTCTCCGCCGGACCCTTGAACAGTTTTTCAACGGGCACCGTGCGCTCGCCCTTGGGCCCGATAAGCACGGCTTGTGCGCCCATGACAATCAAAGGCGGTGCGGTGTCTGCGGATGGAACGGCGCTGCAAATGTTGCCCCCGATGGTGGCCAATGTCTTAACTTGCGGAGAAGCCATGACGAGTGCCGCATCCCGGAGGGCAGGAGCTTTCTCGCGGACGAGAGAAGATTCTTCGAGATCTGCGCACGTCACGAGTGCGCCTATCTTGAGCCCCTTCTTCTCGTTGTACGAAATGCCTTTCAGGGCTTTTATATTCTTGATATTGATCAAATGTTCAGGCGTGACCGCTCTCTTCTTCATGGCCAGTAACAGATCAGTACCGCCGGCGAGCACTCTCGCTTTGGTGCCATAGGTTTTTAGGAGCTTAAGTGCCTCCGCTACCGACGACACTGTGTGATATTCGAATTTGGGTAGTCTTCTGATAAACATTACTTTCCCCCCTTCTCATTCTTCTTATCTTTCTCTTTCAATGCTGCCAAAATCTTTTCAGGAGTGATGGGCAGGTCTCTGATGCGTACACCGACCGCATCGTAGACGCCATTGGCGATCGCCGCGAGGCTCGAACAGGAGCTTGCTTCGCCCGCGCCCTTGGCACCGAAGGGGCCGTAAGGATCGTGCGTGTGTACGTGCTCCACGATGTATTCGGGCGCATCCAGGGCTGTTGGCTGTTTATAGTCGCGCCACGTGAAGTTGAGCATCCGTCCCTTCTCATCGTAGAGCGAGTCTTCCAGAAGCGCGTGTCCTGTCATGTGGGCACTCCCGCCGTTTACCTGACCTTCGAGCATGACCGGGTGAATCGGCTGCCCGGCATCATCTCCGTGAGCAGCTCTGATCAACCTGACCTGGCCTGTCTCGCGGTCCACATCCATCTCTATTGCCGTGGCTATAAAATCGATGCCATGCGCCAGGTTGCCGCGGCCTGTCTTCCAGTCTACGAGATCAATATCTGTGGCAGCCCAGTAACCGCGGCCATAGAGTGGCGCGCCGATATCGTAATAGGCAATCCTTACTGCCTTCAGCATATCCATCCCTTTGGCTGAATCACTCTTTACATGGATGCGGCCCTTCTTGAATTCCAGATCTTCGGGATTCACGTTTAACTCTTTCGCCGCGATTTCGGCGAGCTGGCGCTTGAGGTCATTGGCAGCCGCAATAGTAGCATTCCCGTCCCAGAAGGTACACCGGTCGGAGAACATGCCCGAATCGAGTATGGCTGTGTCAGAATCACTTGGTCCTTGAATCACGTCTTCGAAAGGAATGCCGAGGACTTCGGCTGCCATTTGGCAGAATACCGTGTTGGCGCCCTGACCGATCTCGGTGCCTCCGTGCGTAAGAATAACCTTGCCGTCCTCCTGCAGCTTGAGAAGGACCGAAGAGCCGAAATGGCCGCCGAGGCGCACACCGGAAGGATGCGACGCGCAGCTGAAACCAATGCCTCTTCCCTTGGGCCTTGATTTTCTGCTCTCTTTCCACCCGATCGTCCCGGCAGCCTTGTCTATGCATTCGGGAAGTCCCGATACGTCGACCACGATGCCATTGGCGGTTGTAGAATTGTCAGTCATCGCATTGATGGCGCGGATCTCCACCTGGTCTATGCCGAGGTCTTCGGCAACGATGCCGATCATTGAGTCGACTGCGTATTGGGCGAGCACGATCTCCTGTCCCCTCACGGTGCCGCAGGGCGCCCTGTTGGAATAGACCAGCTTGCCGTGATATTCGATGGCAGGCACCTTGTAGGGAAGGTTGAGCCACGCACCAAAGAAATAGATATTAAACGGTCCTATGCCTGCGATGGGGCCTCCTTCGAGCACGCACTCGGCTTTGAGCGCCATGATCTTTCCGCTTTTCTTGAGCCCCATCTTGAGCGTTGCGTTCATCGCATTGCGCTGGCGATAGCCGGCGAGCACTTCATCGTAATTGAGCACGATCTTGACCGGTCTGTTGGTGATCTGTGCCAGCTTCACGGCTGCGAAATCCACATCGAAGGGATCATGCTTGCCGGAGAACGCGCCGCCCACGAAGGGTGTCACCAGGCGCATTTTAGACAAGGGCAGATCCAATGCCCTGCACATGTGGCGCCACGTGGGATAGGGACTCTGCTTCGATCCCTGCAGGAGCACCCTGCCGGTTGCATCTACCTCTGCCAGGCAGGCGTGCGGTTCGATAAAGCCAACAGCAACCCGTTGTGAGCTGAACTTTTCTTCTTTGACATAATCCGATTGCCTGAAGCCCTCCTCCGGATCCCCGAAGACAAAATCAGAGGTGTAGGCGATATTGCTCTTGCAGAATTCATTGACCAGCGGTGCGCCCGGCGCCAGAGCATCCTCCGCAGTTAAAACGACGGGCAGTTCCTCGTAGTCCACCTTAATAAGATCGAGCGCTTCCTCAGCCGCATCCTCGTCCACTGCTGCCACTGCAACCACACCTTCGCCAAAGTGATGCACCTTGGTGACGGGCATGGGAAGCTGGTCTCTTGTGTCGGCCCGTGTGCCAAAGGGAATGCCGGGAAAATCTTTTCCGGTTATTATGGCTTTCACGCCGGGAAGCCTGCTCGCCTTACGTGTGTCGATATTCAGAATTTCCGCGTGGGCTAAAGGGCTCCTTAACAGCTTACCGTAAAGCATGCCGGGCGCCACCAAATCTCCCGCATATTTAGCCTTACCGGTTGCCTTTACTCTGCCGTCGGTTCTCTCGACGGGTTTGCCTACGACTTCATACTCTTCATTGTGCATCTTTTCCTCCTCTTAATGCTTCGCTCGCAATGAAACACGACTGGTTTATTCGCCTGACCGCAAGATTGTAACGTTCGCTACAGCTTGCGCTTATGCCTTGCCTTCCTGCTCCATTTTCTTCTTTATGATTTCACGGAGCAGTTTCTTATCCACTTTGCCTACCTTGGTCATGGGTATTTCATCGATTATCTCGATCCGCTCCGGCAGTTGCAGGACTGATGCGCCCTTGGCTTTCAGATAGGAAACCACCTCGTCCAGCGCCACTTTTGCCCCGGGCTTGACCGTGACGTACGCGCAGGTCCTTTCACCCAGTATCTTGTCAGGCATTCCGACCACCGCAGAATCAACAAGGCCCGGAAAACCGCTCATCAGGCTTTCGATCTCGACTGCGCTGATGTTCTCTCCTCCCCGGATGATAATGTCCTTGATACGGCCTGTGATCCAGATGTTGCCCTCGGCATCTTTTTTTGCCTGATCACCTGTTCTGAAAAAACCATCTGCGGTAAACATCTGAGCCCTGTCGGCTGTGGATTTGAAGTAGCCGGTGAAGATGCCGGGTCCCTTGGAGACGAGTTCGCCGTCCACACCGATGGGAAGTTCGCCCCCATCTGCGTCTACGATCTTCAGCTCATCATACGGACAGATAGCCTTGCCTACGCTCCCGCAGATAAGATCGATGCTGTCGCCCAGTTTTGTACTGGCGCAGGTGCCTTCCACAGAACCGAAGCCGTTGACAAACTGCGCACCGATTTTATCGTGGACGCTCTTAACCAGCTCAGGCGTGCTGGGCGCGCCACCCACCGATATCTTCTTGAGAGAGCTTAGATTGTATTTGGCGAGATCGGGCATTTGGACCACTCTGGCAACCAGGGCGGGTACTGTGGGGATCGCGGTTACCTTCTCCCGTTGCACCCATTCGCAGATATCTTCGGGCTTAACCGAATCGAGGAGTACCAGCTTCGCGTGGAAGAAGAGCGCTGCCGCCATCCCCCAATGGACGCTCAAGTTGTGGCCCAGAGGCGTTATGACCATGATTGTATCCTGGTTACTTATCTCCCACCGGTAGCCATGGTATTCCACGTTATTCATGTAACAGTTATGAGTCCGGGGGCTTACCTTAGGGAGCCCTGTAGTGCCACCCGTGGGCAGTATCTGTGCGACTTCGTCAGGATCAGGCCGCCGTTCCTCAAGAGCCTTCAGCGCAGATGGAGTCAACTCAGCCTGCTCCATCAGTTTCTCTAACGCATAATACTTCGTGGCGCCGCCTGTTCTCACCTGGATGACATTCTTGATTCCAGCATTTTCCCTGAGCACATCATCGATGACCGGTTGATAGTCGATCTTGCCGTACTGCGAGGGCAGAATCCATGCCGTTGGCTCGGTGAGCTTACTCAGGTGATTGATTTCACTCTGGTTGTGGCGCGGGATCAAGATGACGATAATTGCCCCTATTTTCTGGAGGGCGAGAAAAGAAAAGACGAACTCGTGCCAATTCGGGAGTTGAAGAAAGACACGATCACGCTGCTTGATTCCGATATTCATCAGGCCGATTGCGAGTTTGTCAACAGCCGTGCGAATCTCCCTGTTAGTCCAGCGGCCTGTCTGATCGACGAGCCCGATCTTATCCGGAAAGACATCCGTGTGCTTATTAAAGAGATCCCCCCAGGTCTCTCCCAGCCACCAGCGCATCCTTGCGTACTTTTCGATATCTTCCTTCGCATAAGGTGTGCACCCTTCAATGGGCATATTCATCATCCCCCTTCCTTTGTTAATAACGGTTCGTCGGAGCTGCCAGGACTAGAGTTTGCGGCCATTCTAACACGCAACTCTCTGACTTAGCGGGGCACTCGCGACCACCTTCAAAAATAGAAAGCCGCCAATTTTCTTCGCGGGTCGCACGCTGCGTCATCGTGACTCCTCGGTGTTTGCCACCCGCGAATGCAGGTTCTGGTGACCGCGGGTGCCCGGCGAAAGCAGTTGGTTCGTCCGATTCCTTGCGCCTCGATATACATCAAACCCGTCCTGCCAGTTCCGAGCGAAGCTTGCGCCGCGAGCGCAAAGGCTAGACGTTATTTCTTTCCTTGTGATGCCGGTTCTACCAAACTGCTTATGAACTCCATATTTGTGTAATATGTAAAATTGGCTCATCTTTCCTTACGGTTGGATTTGTCGGCGCACGGTTCAAATCCGAGCTGCCGCGAAATATGGGCCGCGGCATTGCGCAAGTGCGGTTCGATAAAACGCTTCTGTCCGGCATTAAACCTGATGCTCGGCATGGTAACCGTGACGGAACCTGCTACATCCCCATAGAAATTGAAAACAGGCGCGGCGATTGCGCTGACACCCTGCTGATATTCCTCACGACTGTACGCAAACCCTCTTGTCCGTACGTTCCGAAGCTCGCGCATCAGGAGCGCACGATCGGTTATAGTGTTCCTTGTCGTCGAGGACAGCTTTACCGCCGATACATACCGGGAGAGATCATCCTCCGAAAGATGCGCCAGAATGGCTTTCCCCGCACCAGTGGCGTACATGGGTGCGCGGTCACCGATCTCAACCGAGAACTTCAGGGGATGCGAGCACTCTTCTTTACAAACAAAGAGGATTTCAAGCCCCTTCATAATGGCGAGTTCGGCATCTTCGTTGATCTGTTGCACGAGCTCGCGCAGGATTGGTCTGCCGGCATGTACAATATCGAGATGGGAAAGATAGCGCCCCGCAAGAACAAGAAGTTTCGGCCCGAAGCTATAGGTCTTGCTCGAGCCGTCGAACGCGAGGTAATCACGCTGAACAAGGTTGGACAGAAGCAGAGAGAGGCTGCCCTTCGGGATTTTGAGGTTCATGGAAAGTTGACTGTGGGTCAGACCTTGATCTCTGGACCCGACAGCCTCGAGTATCTGGGTTACCCTGTCAGCGGATTTGACGGTTGCCATAGCAAAACAAGTTCACATATATAAACTAAGTTTCAGTATACTGAAAGGAGTATGGCACCAGCAAATGGCAGTGTCAAGAAAAATATGGAGCATGAATCCAGAACAGGAAGGACTTGGAAGACAGGATCACACTTTTTCTTGACATCCATTTTCCGCGACCTATAACATTAGGGGTATTTTCTCTGCGAGAGCGCACAATAATTTCATGAAATGGCATATTAAGGAAAAGAGGAGGGCATATGAGCAGTGCTGTTGAAAATAAGGCCCGGGCAGGCGCCGGTCAGGAGACGAAGTCCCTGGTCTGGGTTTTGATTGCGCTTGCGGCAGCGGTCGTCACCTACCT
>DATKNH010000068.1 GCA_035541455.1 Syntrophorhabdales bacterium | reverse complement strand
AGAAACCCTTGGGCTTCAGCTGGTATCAGCCCTTGCCATGCAGATGGAGGGCAGGCTGGAGCTTATCAGGGACAAAGGTACCGTCTTCAAGATAACCTTCTAGGGCCAGTTTGGATTCATTCATATAGCTTCGTTGCCTGCGGAGGCACGACTCCCACGTACTTCAGTACGCCTCCGTCGCTATCCTCCTGGGCGCCTTGCTCTATTTTTGAATCCAAACTGGCCCCAGCAGGTCGAATTTAGCATCTGTAAATATCCAGACTAGGTCATGCATAGCAGTCCTTAGCTTTTCTTAACCTTGGCCTTTCCTTGAAGTATTCTTGCTCTCGTTTTTTGCCGGCCTCAGCGTGGTAAGGGGTTACTGCGATGTGGTAGTATCTACGGAAAGAGCGCGGGATGCAGCGTTCGGTTTCGAGTTGATAGCAACGAGTAAGAAACGGCAGGGCGCTAATGTCGAAAAAGAGACTCCATATAGTTCTGATTGTGCTGCTCTCTTATGTCTTCTTTTTTCACGGTCTGGGGAGCTATTCTCTCAAAGAGCCTGACGAGGGACGGTATGCCGAGATACCGAGGGAAATGGTCGAGACCGGGGACTACATCGTGCCCCACCTCGACTACGTGCGCTACTTCGAAAAGCCTCCTCTGCTCTACTGGACAACGGCTTTGTCATTTAAAATATTCGGCTTCAGTGAGTACACCACACGGCTGCCTGACGCCCTGGCTGCGTTGGTGACGGCTCTTTTCCTGTACGCAGCTGTGGCCCGGTGGTTCACCCCGGAAATAGGTCTCTTGTCGGCTGTCATGCTCGTTACGTCTTTTGGTTTTTTTACCATGGCTCGCACGCTCACCATTGATATGCTGCTTTCGTGCATGCTCTTCCTTTCGCTAATCTTTTTCTATGATTTCTACCGCGAGAAGAGACGGGCAGCAATGTATGGGTTCTATGCGTGTCTCGCTTTGGCCACGCTGGCGAAAGGACCTGTTGCACCCCTGCTGGTTGGAGTGACCCTGCTCTTGTATCTCATCATGGAACGAAAGATCCTTTTTCTGCGGATGCTGCTTAACATAAAGGGCCTGCTTCTTTATATTGCTATCACGGCTCCGTGGTTTGTTGCCATCGCTCTCAGAGAGAAAGAGTTTCTCTGGTTCTTCTTCATGGATCAGAATTTCTTGCGATTCCTTACACAAAAACATCACAGAAGCGGTCCGATCTACTATTTTTTGCCGGTGCTCTTCGGCGGGCTCTTTCCATGGTCCATCTTCATACCAAGAGCTGTGGCAGCCTCGTGGCGGAAGAAAGAGCTACGCCTTTTCCTTATCTGGTTCTTTGTCGTTTTTCTTTTTTTCAGCCTGTCCGGATCAAAACTGCCGCCTTATATCCTGCCCGCCTTTCCGGCACTTGCACTTCTGCTGGGATGGCTCTTTGGCGATGAGGGCGGAAATAGGGTCAGTGGACGCGGGGAGATCTTCATCTACCAGATTCTCTTTGGTTTGTTCGGCCTGGCGGGATTCGCAGTGGCTGCGGGCGCAGTGGACTCCTTTCTTCGCATGCAGCCTGAAATGCTTGAGCTCGTGAAAGGGCTCAAGGGCTTCTCAATAGCGGTTGTCTGCTTCTCCGTGGTGCCGATCGTGCTCCTGTGCCTGCGAAAAATGAGGGCTCCCAGGCCACTCTTTCTCATCCTCAGCTGCTTCTCTCTTGCTGTTATCGTCCTGATGATGATGCACACAGGGCTCATTGACAAAGTCAATACTACAAAGGAACTGGCAGCAGTCATTAACCGGGAGAAAAGCGGGGGCACCCTGGAGGTTGTCAATTTTGCATCATTTGACGAAACACTCCCCTTTTACACGCGCCAGAAAATCTACATAGCGGGATATAAAGGTGAGCTTGAAATGGGCTCGGCGTATGAGGATACGAAAGATACTTTTCTCAGCATCGAAGAGTTTGTGAATCTCTTCAGGTCGGACCGAAAGGTGCTCTGTGTATTGAAAGCGACAAGGCTCAGCCGCTTACGCGATCTGGGGATCGAGAATGTGAAGGTTCTCGCTTGTCAGAGCGGCAGATGTCTCATCTCAAACGGCAGGTGAAGAACAGGAAAGAGATGAAACAGGCAAAGGTAAGGGATAAAGAAGGTAGAGGAAAAGACCGAGGCTAAGATTAAGAAGAATGGAGCGGCTCAGGTTGGGCTCGACAAACAAAGGTCCTCGTCCTTTTTCTTAACCTTAACCTTCATTATTTTTTTCCTGCTGTTGTCTTTACCTATTCTATAAGTCGCCGTTTCTCAAAACCTTCAACACGATGATCTCGGTTTCGGCGGGCAGTGTGTCCTTACTGACTGCGAACGTGTTTGTTTCGAGAAAACGCGCTTTGTACGGTCCTGAGGTGAACCGTTCCAGAACGTTTCCCATACTCGGCCAGTAATGCATCGGTATGACGATCTTGGGATCGAGTTGTTCGATTATTTTCTTTGCCCCTTCCGGACCGGCAGTGTATATGCCGCCTATGGTCTGTAACAGAACATCAATGTGACCGATAAGCTGAAGCTGATCCTCGTTAAAGGGCTCGCTTACGTCGCCGGAGTGAAGAATGCAGAGGCCGTCCACCTCAAAAACAAACGCCGAGCCCCTCAAGCCCCAATATTCAGGCACTCCCCGTTGATGAACAGGCACATTGTAAATGAGTACATCACGAAATGTGGTATTTACCTGATTCCAATCTGAGCCGCCTTCCTTCAAGCCTCGCAGCACGAGAGGGTTCCCTTTTGCGAGGCCGACATTGTTGTGATTTCCGTGTTCTCTGCCCACGGTAACCACGTGGGGCCACACTTCAGGCATTGGAAAACCCATGGCGCCGAAAGGGTCTGTGATGATTCTGGTGCCGCTGCTGGTGGTGATCTGGAAGAAAGAATGGCCGAACCATTTTATTTCGATGGGCCCGAGGGCCGAAACAGGTGTGATAAATGCGGACGTCCCGTCGCCTTCGGCAACGTTGGGATTACGGCAGCCGGCAGAAGCCGGCCCGGAGAGAAGGCTTATGGCGGCCATCATATACAGTATGAGGGGTAGAACACGTTTAATCCTCATGAGCACCTCCCGGGCCTTCAAATTCCAATATCTAAATCCCAAATCTCAAACAAATTCCGATTTTCAAATAATCAAAAGCAACAAACAACCATTCGGCTTGATCGACAGTGCAGTTCTAGAACATTTGATGTTCGGCAATTTGAGATTGTTTGGGATTTGGTATTTGGAATTTGGAATTTCGAGCACGCTTTCTTCATGCGAGGCCCCATCGACGCCGCAAGAACCATTCGGCTGTCAGCCAGGCGACTACGAAAGCCACCGCGTAAGGCAGGCTCCATAGCGGCACCTCTTTCTCCTCTACATACCTTTTCTTTGCCTTTTCCATATAGGGTCGCATTTCTGACACGAGATCGTCTTCCGCTCTTACGACCTTTCCGCCTGTTGCGGCGCTGATCGAACTCAGGAACTCATGGTCGGGTGCTCCGTCGAGTTTCTCCATCTGTCCTCCGGCCACCAGTAGCTCCTCCAGCGAGCCAGTCCCTGTCTCTGCTCTCAGTCTGTATGTTCCTTTTCTTTCGGGCCGGAAGGAACCGATGTACTCACCCGGTGCACCTCCCGATTTGACCTGTGATGGCAGCTTTATTCCTTCAGGACCGAACACAGAAAACGTGAGCCTTTCATCTTCTGCAATCTTAACTTTGATCTCCGCGTCCTCACCTTCCTCCGGCCGCTCAGGAAGCGTCATGGTAATAGGATTGAGAGCCGGGTCTTTCGTGAGCCAGCGCACGGCTCTTTCTATGAAGCGGAGGTATGCTGAATTGTCTCCTCCCTGCGCCACCATTCCCGTACCCCACTTCCACGAGAAGTCGGTGGCCAGCGCCATGACACGCCCTTTGCCGTAGCTTCCCACCGTGAGGACAGGGTGTGGAGGCGAGGAGGTGCTTTCGAGAAGCGCCATGCCTGAGCGTCTAACGTTCAAATCGTTGACGCCGTCCAACGGAGGCATCTCACTCCAGAGCCTCAGGTTAAGCGCTTTGTCAACTGACAGGCGTGTAACAGGGTGGACCGAACCGGCAGTGGTCACACGCACCGAACGAGCGCTGCGGGAGTAATCCGGTTCCTTTGCAAATGCAACGGGAAGGATTTCGTTCAGCGGGGTTGAGGCAATCCGCCCCCCGTCTGACATGTTGGGCCCGCCAATCAGGGCGAACGCTCCTCCCGATCCCACGAAATCCTTGATCGATTCGAGATGATTCTGGTTCAGATACACATGGAGCGGAAGATTGTCAAAGATGAGAAGGTCGAAACCCTTGAGCTCTTCGGAAAAAAGGGTATCGACCGGGAAAGGTATCAAGCTCTGCTCCTGGAGAGGAACGTTGATCACATTGGAGGGCGTTCTCAAAATGACGAACGAGAGCAGATCCACTGAAGGATCGTTTTTTAATGCCATTCTCATGAAGCGATAGTTTGGACTGGGAGTGCCGGACACGAAGAGTATTCTTGTCTTGTCCCTGAGGACTTTCATGGAGAGGTTGGCGATGTTGTTACTCGTAATGCTTTCATCCGCCTGCAGCGGCGTTGACACCGACATCATGTGGTTGCCTGTTTCGCCGGGCGTAAACGAGAATGAAACGGAAAGACTCTCACCGCTCTTTGTGAAATGCACACTCTTCGCTGTTACAAGCCTCGCCCCGTCCTTCAGAAGCACTGGGATCGTCACGTTCGCATAGCCTCGATTGGCTATCGTGGCGTCAATGGTCACCTCCCTGCCCATGAAGGCAACGGTGGGTGCCTTTGCTGCGCTGACGAGTATGTCCCTGTAAGCAGCGGGGTCTCCCGCGGGGATGGTCAGGACAGGGAGGCTCTTTGAAAGAGATCCGTTTGAAAGGCTTCCGGAGGAATCAGGCGGTTTGACCGTTCCGTCACTCAGCAGCACGGCCAAAGAGGCTCTCCCTTCGAGCTTCTTCAGGGCCTCAATGACGTTGACTCGCTTGTTTTCAGGCTTCAGCGTGGGCACTTCTTCTTTGCCCAATTCTCTCAGTGTATCGCCCAATCCATAGAGCCTGATATCATAGGTTTGCGTCAGGGAGGCGAGTAAACGCTTGAGCAGCACCTGTTTTGCCTCGTCGAGTCGCGTCCCGTCTTTACTTCCGGGCAGGTTCATGCTCGGGGATGTATCGAGGAGGATGACAATGGAGGGTACTGTTGCGTGTTCTTTCCTGGTTGTCACTGAAATGTTCAGCATAAAGAGGAGAAGCATGCAAAAGAGGGAGAGGCGCATCAGCGACAGGACAATCGCTTTTCTCTCCCCCAGCCTTCCGCGGATGGAACGGTACTGCAGGATTGCTGCAGCCACGCCTGCTGCGAGCAACAGCGCAAGAATCCATAACGGGAGAATGGGTGCTGCGCTCAAGCGGGCGAGTGAAGACGTGGTCAGATGAAGATTCAAAGGTTTTGGCGCCTCTTTATAAAAGGGTGATGCACCAGGTCCTTTTTGTAATCAGAGGTGAGGGAGTAGACAATGATGTTGACGCCCGTCTTGAAAGCAGCCAGCCTCTGCGCTTCTCCACCCGGCACGCATTCATTGAGCCACTTACCGGATCTATCTCTGGACCAGGCGCCTGCCAGGTCGTTCTGAGAATAGATAACCGGTGTCCAGTTATCTATGACGATGCCTTCCAAATAGGCGTTTATCTTCTGGCGTCCGCCGATGATGTTGACGAGATAGAAGCTCTGGAACACCGAATGGTCAGGGGGCAGTTTTTGCAGTTCACGCCCGGGAAAGACCTGCCGCATCTCCCGCCGGAAGGCTGCATCGAACCCGAAGCCCTTGACGCCCATGACATCCTCGGCCAGAAGGAAGCCGCCGAACGTTAAATATCTTCTCAGGATTTCGCGCTCCTTCGCCGTCCAGGGGTCAAACTCATATTTTCCAGCCATGTACAGGAATGGACAGGAGAAGAGTTCCGGATCGGCGAGCGACACGGTACGCCGCTCTCTGGAGGCATCGATGCTTGTCCGAAGCTCCAATTCGTTGGTGATTGCGTCGGTAAACTGAGGATTGGGGTCCCATTGACCACCACGGTATCTCACCTGTGCGATATAAAACTGAGGAAATGCGCCTGCCAGGGCCCGACCTGGAGACCCGGAGAAGAATCCTCCGAGACAGACGAGCCCCATACGCAGCAATGTTCGCCTGGAGATCATAATCTGTTCGCCAGCCCTGTTTCGATAGCAATTGCAAGCATCAGAAAGCCGAGGAGATAGACCCAGAGTTCCCGGCTGCCTGCACCAAGCCGGTCCGAAGGCCCTTTACTGTATTCTTTCAGCTGCACCTGCATGCCGGGGAACTGCGTACGGACATCGTCGTCGGAGAGTTTTACCAGGTCTGATTCTTCAGAGGGTATAGCAGGCTCGCCGACTGACGTATATGCCGGATGGCCATTCCTGGTCAATCCCGCAGCTTCCTTGACCAACCCCTGGATCAAAGACACGTAGGCTGCTTTCAGGGGAAGGTCGTTCCAGTCGGCATCGGCACTTGAGGCGTACAAGAATATTTTTCCCTTTCCGAAAGAAGACTTGAGTAATAGTGAATCCTGATTCTCCAGCGTCAGCAGACCCTTTGCCGGCGCTGCAACGATCTTGAAATATTTGCGAATCGCTGCGCCTTCGAGACTTTGTTTCCCCCCTTGCGAAAACTGCCCCAGGGCTTCATCGTTGTCATCAATCCTCGTTACGTGTTGAGGCCGCTGAGCATCCGTTTCCCGTATCTCCCCCAGCCTCCACGGGAAAAGCGGCAGGCTGTTATACGCTTCCGGCAGTACCCGATCGCCGAGGAAGATAAATACGTGCTTCCCCTGTTCCGCAAGCGCTGCCATTCTTGACGGCTGTGGCTTCGCCACATTAAGCAGGAACAATGCTTCGTAAGTTTTTGGATCGATGTCGCCATATTCCTTTTCAGAAACAACCCTTGGCTGAAAGGGAGAAAGCTCGGCGTTTCGAGGCTGCAGCGCCAGGCTGACATAATAGCTCTCACTGTTTCTCATCGAACCCCTCGGATCGCCATCCACGACGAGTACCTTGATCTTCTCGCGAACATTCAAGGCAAAATCAACGTGATCATCAGAAGGCAACTTATCAGGAGAGAGTCTCACCTGTCCTTGCAGTGAGCCCGGCCGATCGAGACGAACGTCATAGTATGCGCTGCGCTCCTCCTTGCCTGTGAACTGCAGAACAGTCTGGCCGATCCTGGTGTTTCCCATGGTGAGCTGGACCACGGTGGATGTAGGCTGATCGGACAGATTGGCTATGATGGCTTCAAGGCGTATTGGAGTTCCTGCGACGAGGTCCCCTTCCTTCAGCCGGACCTCTTTAACAGCAACGTTGCCATCTCGCGCTTTTCCGCCGACCCTCAGAAAGGTGAGGTGCACATCGGCAGGGATTGTACCGATCCCGGCGAGATTGAATCTTTGCCAGTCGCTCTTTGCCGTGTCGCTTATGATAATGATCTCTTTACTGCCTCTGACTCTTTTTAGCTTCTGAAGAGCACCTGACAGAGCGCTTCCCGGTTCGCCTTTTGCGGATGAGAGCGGTAGCGAGGCCACATACTGTGCAGCCGCCTCCTTTGTCATCCACCCATACCAAGCTGCCTTCATGCGTATACCTTCGTTGCCCTTACAGGATGCTGCGCTATCGCTGCGTCGCTCTTCTCGACGTACTTCTGAGTACGCCTGCGTCGGCTCCTCGCTGCCGCCTTGGTCTCCGCCTGAATGCAACTTGGTATCAGGTGCATTACCGAGTCTCTGGCTGGGTATCACCGTAGGCATGATGAATATGTTGGAAGTGGGCCGAAGATTCTTGATAATCGCCTGAGCTGCTTCTTTGGCCCGTTGGTAACGCTGCCCGTCAGAGTCACTGTAGCCCATGCTTGCAGAGTTATCGAGGATAAGCACTCTGGTTCCTTCTTCGCTTACGGCAAGGATGCCGGGACGCACGAGCATTGGCCTCGCCGCCATGAGAACCAATGATGCCACTGCCGTGATTCTGAGTGCGAGCAACAGGAGATGTTTCAGTCGCTGGGGTCTAGCTATGAGATTTCGGGAATGGAGAAGAAGGCGCACAGCGGAAAAATTCCTGCGCAGGGCCTTGCGGCGTGTCAGCCGGTGTATGAGCACGGGCAGAATGACCGCTGCAAGCCCGAAGAGCAGCAGAGGATTGAGAAAGGCAAGACTCATACCAGCGCCTTCACGCGCCGAACCTGAACCGGGTCCTCCAGGCGAGATAGCTGACAAGCGCCCGGTCAAGGCCAACGGTGGTATTGAACAGGGTATAGTCGATCAGATTTGCAGCACACGCTTCTTTGTAGACGGCTATGAGAGCCTGCAGCGCCTTCAGGTACGCAGACCTGATCTCATGGGGATCCACGAGGAGTCTTATGTCCTCTTCCAGGTCTTTGAATATGGTCGGTTGTTCAAAACGAAATTCCAGCTCGTCTCTGTCGAGTACGTGGAAGACCATGACGTCGTGTTCTCTGGAGCGCAACTGCTTCAGCCCCCGCACTACACCCTCGCTATCGCCCAGCAGATCGGAGATGAGTATGACGAGGCCCTTGCGTGAAAGGGATGCGGCGAGGTCCTGCAGCACGGGTCCTGCGGCAGTCTCTCCGGACGGACGTTTTCTTTCCAGGGCCTGAAGGATGGCAAACAGATGGTTCTGCGTCGCCTTCGGCGGCAACACAATGTCAGCCTTGTCCGAGAACGTCACGAGCCCTACCGCATCCTGTTGTTTGAGCATAAGATAGGCGAGAGATGCCGCAAGGGTGGAGCCGTACTCGAACTTGCTCCAGCCGTTAGATGCGTATCCCATGGAGGCGCTCGCGTCGACCACGATAGTGGCCCGTACGTTGGTCGTCTCCCGGTACTCCTTGATGAAGTACCGGTCAAACTTACCATAGGCTTTCCAGTCTATGTGGCGCACGTCCTCGCCCTGGGCGTACTCCCTGTGCCCTTCGAATTCAGAACTGAAGCCCTTGGCCCTGGAGGGATGCACCCCTACCATCAGGCCGTCGACGACAAAGCGTGCCCGGAGAAAGAGATGTTTGAGGGTGGATAAGACCTTGGGATCGAAATGGCTCGACGGCTGATTCAAGGCCTGACCTCTTCCAGGAGGCGCTCTACGACCCGCAGAGACGTGATGCCTTCTGCCTGTGCTCTGAAATTCGTTATGATCCTGTGTCTCAATATGGAAGGCGCGACAGCTCTGACGTCCTCCGCAGAAGCGACGTAGCCGTCATTCATGATTGCGCGTGCCTTTGCTGCAAGGATCAGATATTGGGATGCCCTTGGACCCGCGCCCCATTCTACCCACTCTTTAACAAACGAAAGGCTGTCCCGCTCCCCGGGGCGGGAAGCTCTTGCCAGCATTACGGCATACCGGATCACATGCGTTGAAACAGGTACCCGCCGGACCAGTTCCTGCATTTCAATTATCTTTTGCCCGTTGATCACCTTCTCCAGTACCGGCAGGTAGGAAGAAGTGGTCGCAGCCACGATCTCCATCTCCTGATCCAGTGGTGGGTAATCGATGCTGATGTTGAACATGAAGCGGTCTAGTTGCGCCTCAGGCAGAGGATACGTGCCCTCCTGTTCTATAGGGTTCTGTGTAGCCAGAACAAAGAAGGGTGGCTCAAGGGGATACGTGACGCCCCCGGCCGTGACCTTATACTCCTGCATGGCCTGGAGCAAGGCAGCCTGTGTCTTTGGGGGTGTTCTGTTTATTTCGTCTGCAAGCAGGATATTGGTGAAGAGCGGTCCTTTAAGGAACCGGAAGGAACGTCTCTTGCTCACGGCTTCCTCTTCCAGTATGTCCGTACCGGTGATGTCCGAAGGCATCAGGTCGGGAGTGAACTGAACACGGTTGAACTGTAACTCCATGATGCCGGCCAGCGTGGAGATGAGGAGGGTTTTTGCGAGACCAGGCACGCCTACCAGAAGCGAATGGCCGCGGCAGAAGAGCGCGATCAGTATCTCCTCGATGACTTCTTCCTGACCAACGATCATTTTCCTGATCTCTGATGTGATCCGCAACTTGATTGCCCGCATCTCCTCGACCTTCGCGATATCGTCTTCTGATGCCAACGGTTCCTTCGCCATCTCCATCGAGCCTGTCCTCCGCGGGTTTCTATTTGTTCAGCCTGTCAAAGATTTCTCTCTCCGACCGGGCAGATTCGTTTCTACCCAGCATCTCGTATGCTACCGCCAGATCCCTGTGAGCATCAGGAATGAACGGGTTTATCTGGATCACATTGTCGAGTGCCTCTTGTGCTTTCTTTGCATTGTTGCGCTTGAGGTATATCTTGCCGAGGCTCGCGTACGTGTTGGGATGGTCAGGGGCAAGTTGCCTCGCACGCCCGAGATGCTCCAGCGCGTCATCGAGCTTCTCCATCTTGATGAGCGCCTCAGACAGCCGATTCAGCACCGGTACCGAGTCTCGGCTCTCTTTCAAGGCCCGCCGGTATTCAACGACAGCCGCATCCAGTCTGCCCTTCTCCTGAAGCAGGTCTCCCAGGTGCGCCCGATTCCTCGCTATCATCGATTTTATCTCGCGCATTTCCATCCGATCGTCATCCGTTAGCCCCTCCTTGAGCCTGTAACGATGGACCCCGATACCTTCCACTTCCTTAAACTTCTTTGATGCCAGAAACTCTTTCCACTTTGCTTCAAACTCTTCAAAATTCAAGCCGGTGACGTTTTTGATCGCACTGCCGGTACCCTTCTCGTCGGTCCTTGTCATTTCTGTCATGATTTCCTTGAGAGCCGCATGACCGTGCTTCTCGATGATAAAATCTATGGCAGATTCCGACTCCGCGTAGGCCAGTTGCACGTCTTCGGGGGTTTCGAGCTTTACGAGACCGGGATCCATTCGTGCAAAGCTGATCAGCCTGCCGTCCGCCAACGCCCGCGCAAGCAGTGTCTGGTGAACAGAAGAAATCTGAGCAGGCTCGTCTCTCCAGAGTGTTTCTTCGTGCTCCGCCAACCCTTCATGGAACCAGATCGGCGCCTTGTTTGCAGTAAGCTTGGTGATCATGTAATGCATATACTCGTGGCTTATAGCGTCCAGCCAACGATAGCCATGGACCAGCGCTCTCGGGGAAAGAAACATCAGTTTGTTAAACTTGCACAGGCCGACCGCTCCGGCCACTTCGATATCACGTGCAGATAGAGTGGAAGCGTAGTAGAAGGCCTTTGTGTCAGCGAAGAGCTCGACCCTTACCTTTTCCCGGGGTCGAAAACCATAACGGTCTCCGATGAGCTGGTAGGTTCTCTCCAGCGTATCTGTCAGGTACTGAAGGAGAATTCCGTCCTGCTTCTCGTCAAGGCTGATCACGAAATGGGCTGTTTCGTATCGTTTATATGATTTTATTATCCCGAGCGTAGACTCGACGAGGAGCGCAAAACCTTTTATCCTGCTCTCCTCCCCTGCAATCTGCAGTGCAGAACGCGCAAGCTTGAGTGCATCCTCGTATTCCCCACGAAAGAAGGCGGTCTCTGCGGCGAGCTGCAGGACTTCCACATTCGTCGACTGCTGCGCTATCAAGGGTTTCAGACCTGCCCACGCTGCCTCTGCATCCCACCTCTCAAGTTCTTCTGCTATGGGTTTCAGCTCGGGCGCTAAGGAGGTCTGCGGCGCACCCTCTTGCTCAGCCGCCGCTAATTGAAACACCGAAGCAACAAGCGTAAGCGCTATCAACAGCGCGCAGGTTCCGATGCGAGAGTTGCGTGCGCATGAGAGAAACTTCTGACTGAGTGAACTGGTTGGGATTCGAAGATAGACCGAGGCGGCAGCGAGGAGCTGAGGGAGGCGTACCTTGGGGTACGTCGACGAGAGCGACGCAGCGATAGAGCAGCATCCTGTGAGGGCAACGAAGGTATATCGATGAACCTGGACTAGTTCACTCATTCGGCGAGATCCCTGAGATACCGTTGCGTATCCCTCTTATACTGCTGCGGCACATCTTCCTTCAGCGATTCCATAATCTTTTCCCGGAACATTTTAGGTACCTGGTACGCATCCTTCGAAGGCGGTTCGAACTCTTCTTTGTCAAGGCCTGTGTAGCCTTTTTCTCTCGGGAAATAGAGTTCGGGCTGGGGAAGCGTGGGCATGGGAATCCATGGTCCGTAATACCATCCGGGCCTGGGATCGTACACCAACTGGTAGCCCCATCGTGCGGCCTGCATGCGCATGCCCATCTGCTGCGCCATCTGCTGCATGGCTTCCTGCGATTTGGACATTCTCCTGATGGCTTCTTCTTCCGGGGGTACGGCGCCGGGCGCATCGCTGTCCTTAAGCTTTCCGACGGCCTCTCCCATCGCATCGGTTGCTCCTTCTATATCCTTGAGAGCGTCTGTATCCATGCCTGGGAATAGTTGTGCCATCATCTCCATCTTTTCCAGGAAATCCTTCGTTCTTCGCTTAAGGTACTCCTGGCGGTCGGAGAGCCCGGGAAGCTTTTCACGCTCAGCTTTGCGTACCGCGTTATCGGGATCGGAGATTGCCTCTTCATCGCGACTTCCTTCATCCGATCTGACGATGTGCTGTGTTTCCCTGAGGATCTCTTTTTGCTCAGCAAGAATTCTGTCGAGCTCACTCGACTGGCGGGACATCTCTGCCTGCAGCCTGTCAAACGGCGAGGTTCCTGCCCTCGTTCCGGCCCTCCCCAGTGCTGCCATCATTTCAGAGAGCTGCTGCATCAGCCTCTGGGCTGCCTCCAACGCAGAGGCGACATCCCCTGCCATCAGTTTTTGATACATCTCGTCCAGGTCTTTGAACAGGTCCTGGAATTCCAGCCCTGCAAGTTCCTGGCTGTTTATGAACTCGTCAGGAAGGTTCGTTGCCATTTTGCTTAAAGCATCCATCACCGAGCGAAGGAGTTCCTCCAGCTTCTGGAGCTCCTTCATCACCTTTTCCATCGCTTCCTTGTTGGGGGGATCTTTGAACTCCTTTAGTGCATCGATGAGGTGGCGCTGTCTGTTCTTTATCTCGCGCGCCATAGCCTCGACCTCACTCATCCGGGATCTTCTCGCGATATCTTCAGCCAGGAGAGCCAGTCGCTCCATTTCCTGTGTCACTTTCTCCTCAGGTTCATGGCCTACCCGATCCTTGAGCGAGGCAAGGTTGCGTCGCAGCGCATCCAGATCAAAACGCTCCACCTTGTTGCCGGTCTGTTCCAGTGTCCTGTCTACACGCGCCAGAATCTCTTCCATCTGCTTTGCCAATCCCGCTGCATCGCGCCTTCCTTCGAGCTGGTTGGCCAGAAGGTCGAGCAGCGCGTCAGCGAGAGCCTTGGCCTCTTCGCCCTCTCGCGACGCATTGGCCTTCTCGTCTCGCACCGAGAGCGTTAATGGCCGGGAGTAAGCTTTTTTGGGTCCGGACACCGCATCATTGTCCTCAACCTCGATGCGGTAGGTAACAGTATCGCCCGGCAACAGTCCCAGTACGGAAAGATCCCACTTGTATGTCTCAGGACCTACAGAGCGGCTCTCGCTTGAAGACTTTAGATGGATGGTACGCTCTTCTCCTTTCAGCTGAAATTCGAGCCTGACTGAGGTCACGCCGAAGTCATCCCTGGCTTTGTAGACGACAGGGATCACCTCATCGCCGGCAACCTCCAGGTCCTTCACAGGGCTTATAATCCCGGCCTCCGGGTATGCATCGGGTATCACGCGGATCTGATAAGACCGGGGATTGACGTTCTCAAAACCGAATTCGTCTCTCAGCCTGATCGTATAATAGGCAGGCTCCAGCACAAGCAAGCTCCCCGTGAGACGCCCGTCATTTACTTCGAGAGGATGGCGGCTGCCTTCGTCGAGCATGAGCTGTCCTTCCCTGACGCCTCTGGTTGTATGCGCCACAAGCGTTACCAGCGTGCCCTTGAGGGCCTCTACGTGTCCGCCCTCTTTCGTTTCCGCAGGAAGATGAGCATAACCTGGCGGAAGCAGGGTGAGCTTGAGCCCGCTCAGATCGGGAGGATCAACCACACGAACACTACGTACAGGCGAGAACGCATTGCCATTGGATGCCTGGAACTGGAAGGAAGACCGAGCAGCTGCGATGTGGTAACTGAACCTTCCGCGCCCTTCGGCTTCCATGACGAAGCGGAGAGGCTCGCTTCCTTCAGGCCACACCGACAGCGTCAGTTTTTCAGCCATGTAGCCGGAGGCCGTGGCTCTGACATCAACCGGACTTCCGCGGAGGACAACTGGAGGGTTCGACTCGAGGGAGATGAAAGTTTGTTTCAGGGGAAGATCGGAAAGGGGATGAATGATGAGAGCCAGAGACCTTCCAAGGAAATGAGGGTCTGCGACGAGAACCAGACAGAAAATTGCGGTAAGGGGCGCGAGGAGTCTGAGATGGCGAAAGGCATGCTTCAGGTTGACCACGTCGGCCGGAGCAATCGATTCGATCTTTTTCACTGTTTTTTTCAGCTGCGCAATGACAAGCGCGTTGGATGTCCTGTGCGATGTCCTGTATGATGTCCCGGAGATTTCCTGTCCTGTTCTCATCTCCTTGCCGAGAAGAAGCGAATTGGTTATATCGTCTCTGAGACTCGGGAATTTCTGCTCGATGCCTCGTGCGATCCGGACCATGGACGGTCCTGGGAACACGCGGCGCGCACCCAGCGCAATGAGCGAAACGAAAAAGAGAAGTGAGCTTAGCGAATATATAAGCGGGAGGTAGGGAAGCGCATCCTTGAACCGCGGAACAAAAAGACTTCCCAGGAGAATCAACACAGTTGCAGAAACAAGCAAGATTACGATCTCAAGAGAGATAAGGAGCCGGCGACGCAGAGATATGTTTTTGAGGAAGCGAGAAAGGCGGCTGTAATCACGATCCAGGGTCACGGTTGTCACCGCCGCATTGTCGTGCACGCCATACTATAGCATACGCTTTTTGCGCATCATATAGATGCGGCTGTCATAGCCGCTATCTTTATGTCCCCGGCGGGCTGATATAGAACCAGGCAGGCCTCTGGTCATCGCCCGGTTGCTTTTCACAGACACCGGCGGGAGGGCCGGGGGTACATACGGGAACTCTTGCATGATCACTGACCGCGCAGGCGCTTATTACCAGGAGAACAAAGAGCAAGAGCAGAATAAAGGATACCCACGGTCCGTATATGGTGTGGTTTCTCATCTTATAAAATAGGGCCTTTGTTCATGCGATTTCAAGAGGAGAAGACATCATAGGCGGAAGCATCAGATTGTGTGAAGAGTATGTCTGGAAGGGCCGGATGGAAACAGACGCGAAACATGAGGCAGTGATAGGAAAATCATCTTACTCAACTCTTGTGGCTTCGACAATGCCTGGAGTGGAACGTTTGTGTGGGGCTTTTCTTCGTAAAGACAGCACCACACGTACAGACTGTCTTTCCGTAGGTGCGTTCCTTCATTCTATTGTCGTGGACAGCGAGGAGCCGCAGGCAATCCTTGCAATAGCCGAATTCGTTCTCTTCCTCTACGTCATTTCCACACCGCGAGCAGACGAGAAAACCCCAGCGCTTCGGGTGATCAACATACAGCCTGTTGCCGCAGGCCCAGCACTTCAATACCTTGACGTCATAACAGCTATCGTCGACCATCTGACCGAATCCGCACTTGTTACATATCATGTGTCCCCCCTAAGACCTCAGTTGAAGAGCCTTCTGAAATCACCCAGGTAACACTCCTTCTCTTGTTTGTATAATTCTCCGACATATCAAAGTCAACCCCGCACGGAACGCCTATTTGAGACGTTTGGTAGAAAGAGACCCGTAAATCTTCCAGGCGAATCTATGCCCGGAGCGAGACAAAGAGCAGGCTAGAAGAGAAAGATGCATGCAGATCATCACTTCAGTCTCGTTGAATTCCTCTTCTCCTTGATGTCTTCTTGTCAACCTCCCACGGTTCGCTCTTCACTAGCATGATGGAACAGGGCATTTTTCTGATGACTTTCTCGTAATCGCGACAAAAGAGATAATGTTCGAGATGATCTTCCTGGTGGTGAGCCATGATCACAAGGTCGATTTTGCCTTTCTGGATTGTTTTCAATATCTCGGCTGCTGGCTCTCCGTGCAGTATCGTTTCTTTGATCGTCATCCCTTGCGTGTGTTCGGCCTCGATCATCGCATCTAAGTCACGTTTTGCCTCTTTCGCTGTGCTTTCGTACTCTTCCTTGAGATCGGCGAGGAAGCCGGTAAAGAGACCGCCGGTCAGTTCGAATGCGTCGCGAATCACGTGGAGAACACTTAATTCTGCGTGATAGGTCCGAGCCAGGGAAATACCGTTGTGGAGTGCCTTTTTGCAATCTTTAGTCCAACTGCTCACAACGAAGATGCGCTTGATATCGTGCACGATAACACCTCCGAAGTTTTGTGAGTAATGCGCGAGGTCGCAAACTCAGCACATGCAACCCCCATATCCATAGGAACCTCACCTAGCGCTAGTATAAGTACGCTTCTTCCCAACGTAAAGATGGACTACGGAGCCCGCAGCATGTGGTAGACGCGCGTCCCAGAATTGACTCATGTAAATGGTTTATGCTAAAAAACGGGTTGTGTCACCGGAGGAAAAATGAGAATTAGACCTCTAATCGTGGTATCGATCGTTGCCCTTTGCCTGTCGACCCACGTTGCAATGTGTAGGGAACTGGCCGAGGTTCAGGCCTTTTGCGCCACTCTGGTCAAGAAAATCCCACCAAGGCAGCATGGGGCAATGACAGGGTCGGAGTTTGCCGCCTATGTTGACAGCATGGACCGAGACGCGCGAGAGCACGCCATCGAGAGCCAGCTGACTCAAGGTAACATTCCCGAGTTCCTGAGACGGCTGAAACCTGTTCGCCTCACAGACAGGTCTGGATCAGGAAAAGCAAAGACTGCGACGGTTTTTGTGATGCCTGATTACGTGTCCGTTGGTTCTGATAGGGACTACCTTCTTACCCCGATGAATCTTTACACAGCCGTTGAGACTGCAGTGAGACTCGGCCTCACTCTCCCGACAAAGAAGATAGTAGATGCCATTTACGGGCAGTCTGACGTCCGTTGCACGCCCCAACCGCTGCCTGCGGGTCCACGCATGAGATCCACTGCCTATTACGTGGAGCATAACCAGAAGATCAGAGCGCAGCTTGTGGCCTTAGCCTGCGCTCCCGGCGCCCTGGTTTCAGGCCACAAGAAGGATCTTGTGCTCACTAACCGCTTGATCAGAAACCACGGGAAAATAGCCATCTATGGATGGCACCGTCCTTCGGGACTTCCCATTCAGCCCCTTAGCACGGTCCACGGAGCAAACTATGCGGATTACAGCCATGGGATCAGGCTCATAAGCGACATGGTTCTTGTTGACAATGAGCCCCGGTCCGTACTTGAGGTTCTGGAAGACCCGAGGCTCGCGTCCGTATTGAGCGATGAAGGTCCGATGCCTGGTGCCCGGCAGTTCATGGACTCGCGGCGTGAGGCACCCACCACGTCGGCACAGGTTTCCTCTCACCACTGAAGGCAAAAGTGCTCTCAACGGGGTACAGGCGGAACAGCTACTCTCCCTCTACAGTCTTGCAGCAGCGGAAACCGAGGTGATAGTTCTCGTGGCTATGCTGATCCATCACCCTGCTCCCGTGCCAGAAGGGCGCTCTCCAGCGGCACCAATCGGGGTGGGCATAGTAGGTATCAAAGATGAACCAGCTCCCTTTCATCTCTGTGTAGCCCAGCTCAGTGCTGCCTCTGCTTGCCATCTGGCTTTCGTTAAGAGGCAGGTTCATATGCTCGGCAGCGTTTCCATGCTGATCGTAGACACCGAGCTTGCTGACGCAATCAGGAAAGCTCCCTGAAGGAAACGTATTTGACCCGCATCCCGTCCAGCTCCCTCCGCTACAGCCCGCTGTTTTAGTGCTCGAACAGGCGCATATACCTTTTTCGTAGTGGTCCCCGTAAGCCCACACTTTGTGCGCTTCATATTCCCCGTTGTGGGCTGAGCGCATCCGGGCCACGGCAACGTTTGGTGTAACGCCTTTTGCGAGATCGAAGCGATAATCGGGCGGCAAGAGCGCACCCGCGCAGGCTCCCTCCCATTCGTGAGCGTCGCAGATACGCTTTCCCATGGCCTTGCATATGAGTGCAGCCTCACGCGCCCGCACCCAGACAACAGGGTATTCGCAGGGAATATCAGGGAACTCGAACTGATCGATGCATGCCCGGGCATCTTCTGCTTTTTGGGCAGCCGGATTGTAAAGGGGCGCCATATACTTTGCCTTGCAGATCTTTTCAAACTGCTCATTCTCGTACCGGGTACCTGTCTTCGCGAGCTTATCCCGGCAGGCCGTCGGGGTCATCGGGTGCTGCGTAATTGCGGGATTGCCCTGACCGATGTATCCGGATTCGCGAAATATCATGCGGACCGCGTTGATTTGCGCATCAGTCAAGCCGTGCACGCGCTGTATCCGTTCCAGGAGTGCTTCGTTACGTTCTATGAGGGTCTCGGCAATTACGGAGGCATGCATCAAAAGAAGCAGCGATACAAGGAGCATTACGCGTGTCGAGAAGATTCTGCGCGTTTTCATGGTGTCTCCCTTCGCGTAAGATAAAAGAAGTCTCTGTCGTCCGGAAATCCCAGGAAACGGGGAACATACCGTCCTTTCACCGTCACATCCGCCTCGTTCATTCTTTGGATCAGGTGCTGGACGTACAGGTTGGAGTCACGCCTTTTATAGATCGCGATATACGTGTGTACGATCGCGTTCATGTCGAGGAGCATGGCATGCCGACACTGGTAAGCCTGAAAAACGCGGGCCATGAGTGATGGTGTTGCACTCCAGAAGAAGGCATAGATGAGGAACCGCTTGCCGCCCGCCTCTTGCAAGGCTGCACCTGCGCGCATGGTCTGCAGTTTTTCGTCTGCGGAACCCGACCAGTTCCCCGGTCCCCACCGGTTGACGAATTCACCCGGCACAGACGTTCGACGGGTCTCGTCGAACCCGCCTATAATGGGGACGCCATTCTGGCGCGCATATCTGATCTTCGGAAGAAGGTTAGTATCTTTCTCGGTCCACGCCTTCATGTCGGTCCGCCCGTCATCAAGCACGTAGATCGTGGAGAGCTCAGGCTGAAGCGTGCTGAACAGCACACCTTCTTCGAGAAAGCCATAATGACTTCCCTTGTTCTTGAGGGCGAGCGGTCCGTATTTGAATGCCCCGTGATACCGTTTAAACCCGCCCGTGAACGCTGCGACGGTTCTGGCCGCGTCCATCGGATTTATCAGTCCCGTTCTGACCAATGGTGCGCTTGTTCCAATACCATCGGGCCCGGGAAGCGACCTGTCTCTCATCTGGCTCAGGATGTGACCTGACCAGCCTACTTCCGGATGTACGGTTCCGAGGGTATAGTGGAGGTCGAACCGTCCCAGATCAAACGCTATGAGATAGACGAGCTGCCCCGATTCGACATTGTTGAGACTGTTGACTCTTTGCGGGTAGCTCCGCAGAATTTCAGGGGCAATCCAGCCCGGCACGATCACACTTACGTAGATGCCGGGATTCTCCTTGGCAGCATACCACGTTCCCTGGACCATTCGGTCGGAACTCGAGCCCTCCAGTTCGATCCCGAGGTCGATTGCCTTCACTGTCTCACTGGTTTTGCCCGGATCTACCAGGGCTGATACCGGTCCGTCGCTTGTTTTTGGTTGATACGCTTCCTCCGCCGGTCTCGACTCTACTTTCTGTTCTGCTTTCTTCTGGTATAGATAGGCATAAAATGTGTCCCGCACGAAAGAAACGACTTCCTCTCCGCCGGGTACTTCTTTCCGCAGAAAGTCAGTGACCGCTTCTACGGGTGATTGGTGCCCCTTCGTGGGGTTGCGCACATAGACCTTTCCATTGCAAAGAGGGGCAAGGGGAGCACCTGACTTTCTGCCATCCTCCACGTGTCCACGCCCGTCGCTGCCCCACAGGTCACAGGACGTGCGTTCATTCCCGTGAGCGAGCACAACGCCACTTCGGTTACTCGCCTCAAGCAAAAGTGTCTCCGTCCGGCGATGCGCATTTTCGAGGTGGTAGGTCTCTACCGGTGTGCCGTCACCACGGTTCAGCCGGAGCACATACCACGAATTGATATAAGGGTTCAGATTGATCAGTGCGGCATGACCCTGCCCACGCGCAGCCTGGAAGTCGATTGAGGTAGCGG
>DATKNH010000067.1 GCA_035541455.1 Syntrophorhabdales bacterium | reverse complement strand
CTGCCGTCAGACCGGCTAGGTAGGTAGCGTCAACAGGCCCTTTGGCGGTAATTACTTCGCAAAAGCGCTCCGGTATAGGCACTTCTTCGGGCTTAAAGCCTGTAGCCAGACGTGTTTTCCAACGCAGTTGCTGGATAGTATTCGAAACCGACCCGAGGTTTGCGGCAAGAGATTCGTAGCCGACCGATTTCAGGCATGTTGCAAGCAGTTCATCCGTATAGACGCCCCGCGCAAAGAGACAGGCGACCATGGACGTGAGGAGCACCCTCCCCTGCTCGTCTTTTACCAGGAAATCAACTGCCTTCTGCACATCCTTGCCTTTCTCTTTCTGATCAAAGGAGTAACCGCCGCTATCAAGGTGTGAGTGGCGGAAGCCCAATGCCTGCGAAGCGAAGTAGACCTCCCCTGTGGCATAGCCCGCCATCTCCTGGCCGAGAACACAGGCGTACTCTTTACCGCCATACTGTTCGGCTGCCTTCAGCGTGCCCTGTGCAAGGAGAGTGTAGAACTCGTTGGTGCCCCTTCCCAGGTGATCCATGGCCTGTTTATATCCCTCGGGATCACCGAAGGAGAGAGGAACGATCGTCTCGTTAGCCGAAATGATCCCTTTCTCCGTCGCCTCAGTTGCCCAGGCAAGTGCAACACCCGCTGACATCACGTCGAGCCCCACCTTTTCAGAGACGTCAATGATCGCGAGCACGTGAAAAGGGTTGGTAACCGAGAGCATTGCTCCAACGGCAAATATCGGCTCATGATCGTAGGAGACCTGGCGGTAGATATAGCGATGCTCTTTGGTGTACCGTTCACGCACGAACCCTATGTGGATGCACCCTACCGGACAGCCTGCACAGGCGGCATTTCGAAGCAGGACATCGTCTGCAAATTTTTCACCTGAGATGCTGCTCATAGCCGGGTCGGTCGTGCGCTGCAAATTACGGATGGGCAGCATCTTCGCCTCGTTCAGCACGGCCATGTTTATCGGAGTGCCGATGTCGTGGTACTTCATCATGTCCTTACCGGTGACCTTAGTATAGGTTTCCTGAAAGACCTTGGGATACTCTTTGGAATCCGGAAGCGCAAACGATGCGTCACCTTCAATCAGGATAGCCTTGAGATTCTTGCGCCCCATGACCGCTCCTCCACCGAGCCGACCGAAATGGCGATAGGTATCAGCGTTGATGGCTGCCATGGCAAAGCCCATCTCACCTGCCGGGCCGATGCGCATGATGGTCCGGTGCCCCGAGCCACGCTTGACGAGGCTGCGGAGCATCCTTCCCGACTCAAAGACGTCCTTTCCCCAGACAAAGGGGAGTTCCTTTACCAGCAGGTTTTGTGAAGCGACCGCGATACAGGAAGGTTTTGCAGCCTTGCCGACAATAACCAGCGCATCAAGATCGGCAAATCGGAGGGCCAGGGCCGATCTGCCGCCGGCGTGACTTTCTGCGTACTGATCATGATAGGGAGACTTGAAGGCGCAGACGGTCTTGCTCATGAGAGGAAAATAGCCGGTGAGAGGACCGATAGCGAAGATGAGCGGCTGATCAGGATCGTCCCATGGTTTGTCCGGCTGGCCGTATTTGCTGAATAACAGAGCTGCGAGTCCACTGCCACCGACAACCGTGTCACGCCCCTCCAGCGTCTCTACTCTGCCGCGAGCAGTGGCGAGATCAACCTGCAAAATTCTGAAACTGTCTCTGATCATGCAGCACCTCGCTTTTCGAGGACCTCACTTTTTGCAGATCCTCGCCGCGCGACGTCGTTCAACTCAAGGCAGTCGTGAGGGCAGAATGGGACGCACCGGCCACAGTGGATACAGACAAACGGGTCTCCTGTTGGATCGAGGTAGATGGCATCCACAGGGCAGGCCTTGGCGCATTTTCCACAGCGTATGCAGAGGCTCTTTTTGACCAAGACACCTCCATCCTTCCTCTGTGAGTAGGCGCCTGTAGGACAGGCTTGCGCACAGGGAGCGGGGTCGCAAGCAACGCACGTCCTCGCAACAAAACCAGTTGAGAGCCCTCCGGATGAGGATATGCGGATACCGGCCGTATCCCACGAAAGATTTTTGTGTATCAGTCGCGCACAGGCAAAAGAACAGGAATGGCAGCCTATGCAGCGCTCCATTCGGGGTGCGGTTAATATTTTCATTGTTGCTTCTCCTTGCTTATTGTTTGCCTCGGAGCCGGCAGACACCCAGATCGTCGCACTATGTGCGACTCAGACGACCGCTTCGCTAGGAAGCAACTGCAAACCTCCGTCGAACACCATTCGTCGATCAGATTTCTTCCCTTTCATCTTCCTAGCCCGAAGGGCGATCTTCCCAGCCATGCTTTGCATGGCGATCTTCCCAGCGCGTAGCGCGGTCTTCCCTCTATTTTCTCTTCTTGCTCCCGCCGCTCGCTGGAGCGTATTCTTTTATCTTGTCCTGGCGGAATGCGCGGCGGCCGGCGAATTTACCGGAGGCGCCCAGTTCTTCCTCTATGCGCAGCAGTTGATTATATTTGCAAATGCGGTCGGTCCTGCTCGCCGAACCTGTCTTGATCTGGCCGGCCCCTGTAGCTACAACGAGGTCAGCAATGAAGGTATCCTCGGTTTCTCCCGACCTGTGGGACACTACGGCAGTGTATCCTGCGTGCGCAGCCATCTGCATAGCCTGCAATGTTTCAGTAAGCGACCCGATCTGGTTCACCTTGATGAGAATCGAGTTTGCAATTCCCTGCCTGATACCCCGTTCGAGCCTCTCCGTATTGGTAACAAAGAGATCGTCGCCGACAAGCTGGATCTTTGCGCCCAGTGTCTCAGTAATTAATTTCCAGCCCTCCCAGTCGTCCTCCGCCATGCCGTCTTCGATAGAGACAATCGGGTATTGCCGGACCCAGTCTGCCCAGAGATCGACCATTGCTGCAGAATCGTGGGCGCTGCCGTCCGATTTCCTGAAAATGTATTTCTTCTTTTGGCCGTCATAGAATTCGCTGGCCGCAGGGTCGAGACAGAGACCTATATCCCTGCCCGGTTTGTAGCCTGCCTTTTCGATTGCTTCCAGGATAACCTCTATCGCTTCTACATTGGATTTCAGGCTCGGCGCAAAACCGCCTTCATCTCCGACGCCGGTTGAATATCCTTTCGCCTTGAGCACGCCTTTGAGCGTGTGAAAGACTTCAGCTCCCATCCTCAGGGCTTCGGCAAAACTGGGTGCGCCGTAAGGCGCCACCATAAATTCCTGAAAGTCCACGGAACTGTCCGCGTGGGCTCCCCCGTTCATAATGTTCATCATGGGAACAGGGAGAACCGACGCAGATACTCCGCCCAGGTAGCGGTAAAGGGGCGTCTTTTCTGACTGTGCTGCTGCGCGCGCAGCAGCCATTGACACGGCAAGAATGGCGTTCGCGCCGAGCCGGCCCTTGTTCTTTGTACCGTCGATCTTGATCATTTTGAGATCAATCTCCTGTTGGCAGGCAGCATCCATGCCTTCAACAGCGCGAGCAATCTCCCTGGTCACATGCTGGGCTGCCTTTCTGGTGCCCTTTCCCATGTAACGCGTTTTCTCTCCATCACGGAGTTCAACAGCCTCGTGAACACCGGTGGATGCTCCCGAGGGCACTGCAGCGCGGCCCATGCTTCCGTCTTCAAGATACACATCTGCTTCCACAGTCGGATTGCCGCGTGAATCGAGAATCTCCCGCCCTATTACTTTTATGATTTTAGCCATCTTTATCTCTCCTCCCTTTTATTTCTTTTGTTCCTAAATCGTTCGCTCGCGTCGCTCGCAACAAAAAAGCGACATGTTAAAATTGCTGCCCTGTAGTTAGGCGTTTGATCGTAACCACCAAACTACTCAACTATTCTTACCTTCCATCTTCCTAGTCGCACAACGTGCGACGGTCGTCCTAGGCGCGCTTTACGCGCCGGTCTTCCTAGCGCAGCGGTCTATCTTTACGACTTCTTCAACTGGTCCGCTACTGCCTTCGCTGCTTTCTCCACTGCCTCCTGGTCGCCCAGATAATAGCTGCGGATCGGCTTGAGGTCATCTTCAAGTTCGTAAATCAGGGGTATGCCTGTGGGAATATTAAGACCAACGATATCATCATCGGTGACGTTGTCGAGATACTTGACCAGGGCCCGAAGACTGTTGCCATGTGCGGCAATTATTACCCTCCTACCCTCCCGCACGGCCGGGGCGATGGTCTCGTGCCAGTATGGCAGGAAGCGCGCCACCGTGTCTTTGAGCGCCTCTGTCAGAGGAATCTCCTCCGGTTTCAGGCCATTGTAACGCGGGTCTTTTCCCGGATAGCGCTCGTCATCCTTCGTGAGTGCCGGCGGCTGAATGGCGTAGCTTCTGCGCCAGATCTTAACCTGGTCCATTCCGTGCTTTTCAGCGGTCTCAGCCTTGTTCAATCCCTGCAAAGCGCCATAGTGGCGCTCATTGAGCCTCCAGCTGTTATGAATCGGTATCCACATCAGATCCAATTCCTCAAGGGCCAGCCAGAGGGTCTTAATGGCTCTCCTCAGCACCGAAGTAAATGCAACATCAAAAACGTATCCCTCCCGCAAGAGGACTCTTCCGGCCTCAACCGCTTCTTCTCTTCCCTTGTCGCTCAGGTCTACGTCGGTCCAACCGGTAAAGCGGTTTTCCTTGTTCCATGTGCTCTCGCCATGCCGAAGCAGTACCACCTTCTTCATCTTCTTGCCTCCTAATACTGGGACACAGCCTTTTTATCACAGATACGAGCGGATATGTGCACATCTCTCTCGGCTTCTATCTGCGTTTATCTGTGATGAAATTCTGTCCGTTGTCTGATTTCACCATTAGCACCTTCTCACCGCGCCAGATCGATTATCTGCATGCTATGATTCGCCTCCGGGTGCTTCTCCGAGGGCCCTTCGATCAGAACGACCATATTCCCTTCCAACTCGTGCTCCTTAACCCATGCTCCCACGTAATCGTTTCGCCGGTCAGGAATCTGCGATGCATGCACCGGATAAACCCCTGACGAGAACTGGAGGTATCGGCAGGTCGCCTCCTGCCTGCTTATCGCCACTATCCATACCGGAAAGCGGAAGCGCGCTATACTGCGCGCTGTCGTGCCACTACGTGTCGGAATAAACACAGCTGCGGGACTGACATACTCCAGGCCGGCCTCCACCCCGATGCCTATCAGATGGGCTGGTCGAATCTTATCTCTGAGATCGATCCCTTCGAACAATTTCTTGACTGTGGTCGCGGGTCGATTCTTTTCCACCGCCAATGCGATCTTTGCGAGCATCGCTACTGCATCCACAGGATACTTTCCCATGGCCGATTCCCCTGACAGCATGACACAGTCAGTGCCGTCCAGAATCGCGTTTGCCACGTCCGTTGCCTCAGCGCGGGTAGGACGGCGATTGTCCGTCATCGATTCGAGCATCTGTGTTGCCGTAATCACTGGTTTCGCACGCATGTTCGCGCGACGCATGAGCCGCTTCTGGATCACGGCAATTTGTTCAATCGGCACTTCAACACCAAGATCGCCCCTGGCAATCATGATGCCGTCAGACGCAATCAGAATATCGTCAATGTGATCGAGAGCCCCGGAACGTTCTATCTTGGCTATTATGAAGGGCTGATAGCCGAGATCTGCCGCGGCTTTCCGGACAGCCTCTATGTCACCCGCATTCTCCACAAAAGACTGGCTGATTGCATCAACTCCATTTTCAAGGGCAAATTTGAGGCATTCGTGATCGCGCTCCGTAAATGCGCTTATACCCAGGTTTATATTGGGAAGATTAAGCCCTTTACGGGAGCGAAGCTCGCCGCCTACGCGTACCTTGCAGGCGACATCGCTGCTCGACACTTGCACGACTTCCAGCTGTATGTAGCCATCATTCAGAAAGAGCGTGTCTCCCGGCTTCACCGCCTTGGGAAGTCCTGCAAACGAAACAGAAACGCGACCCTTGTCCCCTACTATGTTCTCGGTTGTCAGCGTGAACGAATCGCCAGGGGCCAGGTCGATCGGCTCTTCGGCAAATTTTCCGATCCGCATCTTTGGCCCGGAAAGGTCCGCCATGATGGCGATCCTCTTGCCGACCGCCTCAGAAGCAGTGCGCAAATTTTCTATCACCTTCTTGTGCCCGGCAAAATCGCCGTGAGAGAAGTTGAGCCGGGCAACATTCATCCCTGCTTCAATCATCTGCTTCATTATGTCAATTGATTCAGATGCAGGGCCTATTGTGCAGACAATCTTGGTCTTCGGCGCCGTGATTTTCATGTGTCCTCCCTATGCACAATGATTAGCACACGACTCTCTTATCACAGATAAGAGCGGATAAAGGCTCTGATAACTGCTGATGAATTATTTTTGACCGCCTGTGTGATAAAGAGACACAGCCGGTCAACCCCGATCCGCCTCCGGCGGACGGTGAGACTTGCGCGGGAGCGCTGAAGTGTGGACAGCATTGTCGCTCTATCACAATGCTGTCCACCAGCAAACTCATCTGTGAACATCTCTCTTTGCCCTTATCTGTGTACATCTGTGATAAAAATTCTTCCTTTGCTCATGAGCTTCGAAGTTATGCGCCCAACTCCATAAGCACATGAATGGAATCGCGCTCCACAGTGCGTGTGACGGGAATGCCGCTTCGCGCGAATACCTTCAGCATAGCCTCATTCGTGGGAAGGACCTCGGCCTCAAACTCCGTGATTCCAGATTCGCGCGCAATCCCGACCAGATGCTTGAATATGCGCAATGCTATGCCGAGACCCTGAAATTCGTCTTCGATGAGAAACGCCACCTCCGCTCTCTTTGATTCACCAATTCGGATGTATCGCCCTCCGCCTGCAAGTCGTTCAGCCCCATCATTCTCCAGTGCAGCAACCAACGCCACTGTATTCACGAAGTCAACCTCGGTGATCTTCCGCAGACCTTCCTCTGTGATCTCCTTCTTCGTGGTGAAAAGGCGGCGCTGAATTGACTCCGGACTTACGCCCGGCAGTGCTTCAAGTACAAGCGCCTTGTCGTCCGGACGGACCGCACGGATCGTCAGCAAACGGTCGTCCCTGAGGCGTTCGACT
>DATKNH010000066.1 GCA_035541455.1 Syntrophorhabdales bacterium | reverse complement strand
TATAGTCGCCGAGAACTTTCAAACCTTGTTGCTCTTCCCCCTCTCTCAATAAGGTAAGCGCCTTATATCCCGCAATACGGAAATAAAAGAACCCCGAGTTACCCGCACGCTCCGCCTCGGAAAGGTACTCTGTAGTGGCCTGGAACTCCTTGAGCTTATAACTCGCTGTGGCCGCTAGCGCCAGGGCTTCCGGCCGTCGCTCTACCACAGATGCCCTCACGAACTCGGTTTTCGCTTGAGGATACTCGCCGTCCCGGAGAAGCTTCTTCCCGGTCTCGACATGGCGCTCGTAAACGCGAAAAGGAACGGTGGATGAACAGGTAAGAATGAGACATGCGAGACTTAAGATTGCAAAGGCTCCGACTTTCTCGCTAAATTGCATAATCCCTCCTCACCATAGGGTAATAAGCGGCAGACGGACACCATCTTCGTGAAGTTGGTTTTCCATAAGAGCATAACCAGCCGACAAATCTTCTTTAGCCCGCTCTAGAGGCCAGATACCGCTGACGAAATCGAGCAGAGCAGCGCTTCCGCATCATGCCCGCTCGCATGAGCTTTCATCAAGAGCCATTACCCCCGCGCCTTGGTCCGAACTGAGTGATGTTGACTGCGTGCCCGGCTACAGTGAGCTCTCCCACCCTATGGGTTTGGGAACTATTTCCCTCAACTCTGATCAGAACTTTTCCCTTAATCCCCTCTTTGTTAACGCTGAGTACGGTTATCCAGGGATATGTGCGCTCGACAGTGAACGTGCACGAGGGATCAGAAGCAGTGACGTTTATTTCCACAGTGCCGCCCGACACATCAAAGAACTCGATCTCTGTCGGATTGACCTGGAAATTGCATGCCGCGTCCTGACCGTATGACGCGCCGAAAAGCAACACAACGGCTAAAGATGCGATCACCGCCGAAATACTATACCTTTTCATAGCCCCTCCTTCTCATGGCTCTCGTGGATATTGATTCCAATTGCCTCAACAAAAAGGTTGTAAATATCTTTGCGACGAAATGGCCAAGAATTAAGACTTATCCGTTCGCAAAGCCTTCTGTCCCAAGCCTCCCATGATCGTCTCAGCTAATTCCGATATCGCAAGTGCGGTGCCAGACTTCGACCGAACGACCAATCCTTTGTATTTCTTAGGTTTAGCCAGAGTTTTTCCTCGATAAATCTGATGGATGCAATTGAAAAAATACACCAAATAGTGGAACGTCTTACGTATTGAGGCATGAGTTCACGTCATACATGGCTATCTCATTCCACCTGGTATCAAGTATTTCTCTTTCCGAGATAATGTCGTACGAGTCATTTTAAATGATTATCAGACGAACTAAAACTCGCGAGCGTATGGTGTTTGCCCTGACGTGCCTGCGTATTCAGTGCGGATGCAAGGGGCCCGAGACGATGAGCGCTTTCATGCCGTTCCACATGATCTGCACGCCGATGCAGATCAACAAGAACGCACAGAGACGCATGATCACATCCATCGCGGTCTCTCCCATAATTCTGGAAAGGTAGTCTGCGAATCCGTAGCAGAGGAGAATACTCAAGGCGACCACAAGCGATCCAATGATTGCAGCCATGATGACCAGGTGATGATCACCGTATTGAGGCGGAGCATTCGCACCCAAGGCGATAGCCACTGAAATCGATCCCGGCCCCACGGTCAGGGGGAAGGTCAGCGGATAAAATGAACGATCAACCTTATCCTGTGGTCGCATGGTGTCGCGTACGTTATGCCGTTTTCCTTTCTCCTCATCTGGCCCCTTCAACATTGCCCAGGCGGTTGAAATGATCATCAATCCACCACCGATCTGCACCACCGACAATGAGATCCCGAAAAATGCCAGAACATGGGCTCCAAGCAGGTATGACCCAAGCAATAAAAACAAACTGTTCGTCGCAATCCGGCGCGAAAGCGCCCTTCGTGCAGAAGCTGGATAGTGCCTCGTCAACGACAGAATGATGGGACTGTTTCCGAGCGGATTGACAATGGGAATAAGTGCGCTCACAAAGAGGAGAATCTGTTTCGCTGTGTCGACCACATGATCCTCATTTCATTCGTAGGCTCTAGCCCGGGTTACCGCCGCTTGTCAGTTCACGCTTCGGCCAGAGAGTAGCGAGGGCAAGGCTCACTCCTCCCTACCCACTGTTCCTTCATGTTCGGACCAAACTGTCTTATGGGCCAAAGCCATCCGCGGATCCATGCCCTTTAACTTCGCGGCTCATGATAACGGGTGCCTACGCACCCCTGTTGTTAATCGCAAGATCGGTGCCAATTCATAGTACACGAACCATTTAATTGATTAACCTAGGGAATCCAGGAATTTTCTCTTTTCTAGGTCAAAGGATGTGCTTCAAAATAGACGAAATGGAGTGATCGTGAATTTAACCTCTCTTCGTTGAGACTGCCAAGCCTGAATTCGCGGTCTTCATGATATCCGCTCCTAAGTCTGGTGCAGTGCAGCCCACCAGGCGCGGATTACCGGACTTCTAAAAAAACAACGGCAGCACAAAAGTGTGCCAAGCACGGGCCATCATGGCGCGCGAAGGGATTGGGGTCTTTACTTATCGAATAAGTGCCCTAAAACGTGCATTGTGATGCACCATTTCGTCTAGTTCTTTGGTTTTCCGATAGACCAGCCGTGTCAGCCATACGCCGAAAACGTAGACACGTCAACAGATTGTGCTATCCCGCTCAGTCTGGCATTCCACTTGCGATATATCGTACGACTGGCAGGCGAGCGATGCAGATAAAAAATTTCAGGAACACCTTGGCGACACTCGGTACGGTATATTCGCAACGGCGAATTAAAGCTCATGAGGCGAAGGCAGTTGGCGAGAACGCGCGATCTGGTGACCTGGGCTATTTATGCATTCTCAGTCACTTACGTTGGCACCCCGATTGCTCGTTGAAACCTATACCTCACAGGAAATTCAAAGGAGATGAGTGTTATGGAAAGCTATTCATGGTGGACAGAGGAGCAGAAGAAGTTTGCAGAAGAAGTTTCGGAGTTTGCGGCGAGCATCATGCCGAGGGACGCGGAAACTCGCTGGACCAGAGAATTTCCGCGTGACATTTTCGACAGGATAGGAGAGCGGCGCTACACCGGAGCGGCTATCCCGAAAGAATACGGTGGCCTCGGTCTTGGCTGCACAGGTGCCTGTATTGCCAATGAAGCGTTTGGCGCCATGCCGGGCATTGTGAGGGTGTTCGGGGGTAACATGCTCGGGGGCTTGCACCAGGTCCTCCATCATGGCACCGAGAAGCAGAAGAAGAATATTCTCCCCCGCATTGTGAACGGCGAAATAGGCGCGATTGTGATTACCGAGCCTATCGTAGGGACGGATGCCGCCGCGATTTCTACTGAGGCCGTGCGGAAAAACGATTGCTATATCCTGAACGGGAAAAAGAGATTCATTGTGGCCGCCGGACTGGCGAGCAGATACATGCTCTATGCCCGCACGAGCAACGACCCTGAAATGATAGAAAAGCACCGTCACCTGACGGCATTCATACTCGAGAAGGGGGCAAAAGGCTTCACCGTCGAGAAGATTAACGAGATCATCGGCTTCAGTAACATCCAGAACGGGGTGCTCAATTTCGAGGACGTGGAGATACCACTAGAGATGCGCATCGGTGAGGAAGGCGACGGATGGTCAGTCATGACGAGCGGACTCAACTTCGAGCGAACGATCATCTCTGCACAGGCAATAGGCTGGCTACGTGAGCTCTTGCGTAACGTCGTTCCCTACATGCAGAGAAGGATCCAGTTTGGTAAGCCCACAATCGACATACCTACAAACCAGTTCAAGATAGCCGACCTTGTCCTCAGGCAACGGTCGGCCCGGCTCTTCACGTACCATACTGCACATCGCTGGGACATGGGAGAGGACATCACCATTGATTCGAATCTGATAAAGATCTTCAATCTCGAATCCGCCATGCAGGCAAGCCTGGATTCCGTTCAGTTGATGGGCGGTGACGGGACCACGCTCTTCTACCCCATAGAAGAGATCATGAAGGTGGCAAAGGTGGATTCGATTTCAGGAGGGAGCATGGAAGCCTGCAGGATGGTCGTCTTCAGAACGGCCATGAAGCAGCTTAAAGACCAGATCGCCTGGAGGCGCAGAAAACCGCATCCGGAACTGGGGGTGCCGGTACCGACCTATGGGCCCCAGCCCAAAGTGCGGGGTGTCGATGAACGAAAACTCCTTCGCGTACTCGCGGAAGACTACCGTGTCAACCCGGGGCTTTACATGACCAGAGACGATCTGAAGGAATCGCTGGAGGTTACTGACGAAGAGTTAGACAAGCTGCTCGTGTCTCTCGAACAAAAGGGGCTTGTATGGCTCAACAGAATCAAGAAAGGCATTGAACTTGCCAAGGCCTCATACAAGGGGCTCAGGGAGGCTAATCCGGAAACACATTATGAGTGGTATCCGCAATGGATCGCGGCCGGCAGCGACCGGATCTTCTAGCGCGATACCCCAAAGGAGGTACATCATGGAAACAAGAACAGTGCGCGTAAGGGAAATCTTCGATACCAGCGGATTCACGTCATACCAGGCGCTGGTCTGCTCACTTTGTTTTCTCGTCACGTTCCTCGACGGCTTCGACCTGACCGTTAT
>DATKNH010000065.1 GCA_035541455.1 Syntrophorhabdales bacterium | reverse complement strand
ACTTTCGGGACAAAGTAGTTGCCCGATTGAAGCATTCCCTTCACGATCAGCGCCCACCTGCCTTCGGGTCCCCAGAGGGATCGTATGGACAGACCCACGCAAAATATCAGGCCGCTTAAACAGGCGATGCCAGCGAATGCGCGCCAGTCACGGGAGGACCACGATGCCCGGGTTGTTATGCGATTTGAGCCAGGGGAAGAGTTCGTAGGCTACCCGTCAGAATCCGTCAGGAATTTAGTCCCCCATTATACAACATTTGCGTTTCAGGGCAAAAGCCCAGCCGCGATGCTGTGCAGCGTAGGCAACAATCTTTATGACGGCGGACTACAACGAGGATCACTACTCGTGCTGATTAAGGCCGATCAGCAGTCAAGATGGCCATCCCGGCCCGGAGCCTGCGCACCCCGGCGACCCGACGTCCTGGGTGCGCAGGCGTACCAGTTATAGTATGTATACTCTTGAGTGCTACGTGGCATAACTATTTGTCGTAGTGGATAGCCTCTACAGGGCATGCATCTGCAGCCTCCACTATCTTGTTGTCAAGAGACAGATCCGCTCCTTTCTTGACGATTGCCACATCTCCTTCCATCTCGAAGACCTCCGGACAAATCTCGACACAGGAGCCACAGCCAACGCAACTTTCATCAACAGTCACTGATTTCATGGTATCCTCCAATCGTAATGGCGCTCCAAAATAGCGGGTTGCTCACACCTGCATTCCTTATTAGTAGGTCCTTTTAGTCTCAAGTCAAGCCCGCGCAAAGTTCAGGCGACCGGTTGTGCTATAATGGAGCCGCACATGAACCCCGGCACGATACTAAACAGAAAAATAGCTTTTATTGATCTAACGGATCGTTCAATCAGGATTGAGGAGATCCCTCGTGAGGTTCGGCGCCGGTTTCTTGGCGGCAGAGGACTCAATATGTACCTGCTCTCCAGGTACTATACACGTCATCTGGACCCGTTTGCCCCGGAGAACCCTCTTATCTTCGGGGCAGGGTTTCTGGCGGGGACGCTCGGATTTGGTTCGCGCCTCAATGTGACTTCCAAGTCTCCCGAGTCAGGGCATCTGGGCGATACCAACATGGGTGGTGAATTCGCGGCCGAACTGGTCAAGGCAGAGTTCAGCCACCTTGTGGTAACAGGAAAGAGCCGGGAGCTTCTTTATCTACTCGTAAGGGATGGAGTGCTGGAACTACGTCCCGCTGTCCACCTGAGAGGGATCGATACGGTGGAGACACAGAAAAGGATTCGATCAGAACTGGGCGATGAGAGAACACAAATTGCATGCATCGGCCTGGCCGGTGAAAATCTGGTCAGGTTTTCCGCAATCCGCACGGGTCTGAAAAATGCCGCAGGAAGGACGGGCATGGGCGCGGTGATGGGCGCCAAAGGGCTGAAAGCTGTAGCTGTACGGGGCACCATGGATATCACGTTCCCCCAACCGAAAGAATACCTGAGCTATTACCACAATGCCCTCGACCAGCTGATGGAAACAAAGTGGGCGCGGGCTCTCGGCACGTACGGCACCCCTCTGCTCTTTCGTCTCTGCAACGCCATGGGTTTCTTAAGTGTCCGTAACAATCAGGCTACGACGGTGGGGGAGCAAGGCTCAGCTCTTGAAGCCGAAGCGCTGGAGCACTATTCCAAGGGCATGCTCTCCTGTTTCGGCTGTCCTGTGCACTGCCGACAGCGTTATGCAATCACTGAAGGTAAATACAAGGGAACCAGGGGTGAAGGTCCTGAGTACGGTTCCATGGGATCTCTGGGGCCTAAATTGGGAAACCTCGATCCTGATGATATCATCTATGCGTGCGAGCTCTGCAATTACTACGGGCTCGACACGATGTCTACAGGCTCGTACCTTGCGTGGGCAATGGAACTATACCAGCGGAACGTGATCGGGCCGGGGTTGACGGACATTCCGCTGGAGTGGGGTAATGGCGCCACTATCATTGAATTGATCCACCGCATTGCGCAGCGAAAGGGCATAGGCCACGTACTGGCAGAAGGGCGCGACGCGCACAGGACATTCGGAGATGCCTCTCTTGATTATCTCATGGAGATCAAGGATTTCCCGATTGAAATGACGGATGAGCGGCTGCCGAAGAGCTTTGCGCTTGGCATGGCTACGGCGTCGCGAGGCGCCTGTCACATGAGAAGCAGAGCATCCATCGATGTGCTCGGGCTTCCTGAACAGGTACTGGAGAGCGTTTACGGGGGTAAGGTGAGCAGTCAGTTCGCGTCGTATGCGGGCAAAGGAAGAATGGTATGGTGGCACGAGGTCCTGAACGCGGTTTGTGATTCTCTGGGCCTCTGTCGTTTCTTAAGCGTTTTCTCCAGCCCTCGTGCGCTGGGCTACAAGGAATTTTCTGAGTTGATTGCGCTTGCTACGGGCATGACCGTTACAGCCGACGAGTTGAAATCCGTCGGAGAACGCGTCTGTTCGCTTGAACGATGGATGCTTCTCAAGGATGGCATCAGCCGGAAAGATGACACGCTTCCCCGCAGGTATTTCGAAGAGCCGGTTCCCGATGGACCTTGCAAAGGGCAAATCGTCCTCCGGTCCGAATTTGATCGGATGTTGAACGAGTACTATGATCTGCATGGCTGGGACACGAACGGGGTCCCCGAAAAAGCGACGTTAGAGAAGCTCGGGATTGGCGAATGAAAATAAAAGTCGAGAAAGAGAAGTGCAGCGGCTGCCACCTGTGTGAAATGGTCTGCTCTCTTTTTCACTTGGGGGTTCTCAATATTGAGAAATCGGCCATTCGCATCGAGAAGGACGATCTCGGTACGAGCCTTAACACGCCGGTTGTCTGCCGTCAGTGTAAAAAAATGAAGTGCCTTGCCGGAGAGAACATCGACGAGCCGTCCGAGAAGAAGAAATTCCTCTGGGATAAGCAGAGAGTTAAGGCCTGTCCTTTCAAGGCGCTCCCCTCATTTCAAGAAACAGCGTATCACTGCGACCTGTGTGGAGGCGACCCTCAGTGTACAAAGGTTTGCACGCCCGCGGCTATTTTCCTGGTGCGCTGACCGCGGGTGTACGTTCAGGGCTTTCTGATTTCTCAATGATTTTCAATACGAAAATCGGCGACGATAGGCAGATGGTCCGAGGCGATTAACGCTGTACGACTCCGGTGTAGCGTCGCTCCCTTCAGTTTCAGAACTCTGTCGAAATAGATGTGATCGAGATGAAGAAAAGGCATGACACCCGGGTACGTCCTTGACCGTCCCAGGTGAAGTCGGGCGTCAACACACTCGAAATGGCGGGAAAGGAGCTTCGTTGTTAGTCCGCGCGTCCATTCGTTAAAGTCTCCGAGCACGATACGTATTCCTCCGCTGCCCTTCAGGATATCTTCATCGAGAAGTTTCCTGGCCTGCTTGCGTCTCTCGAGGTACGCAGTGCCCAGATGTATGTTATAGAAATGGAGCACCAGGCCTCGCCGCAGTTCGATATCAACGTGCAGACAGCCTCTTTCTTCCCTGCCCGGTTGGCTCAAGTCGTAGTTGCGCGTGGAGAACATGGGCAGACGGGTTAGGACGACATTCCCGTATGCGCCGCCGCGGTGCCTCCGGGTTTCTCCGAGTCTGTACTCAAGCCCCAGTTCGTCAGCAATATAGCGCGCCTGGTGTTCCTGCGGCGTCTTTCCTTCGATGCACACGACCTCCTGCAGGGCTATTATGTCCGCATGTATTTCGCGCAAGACGTCGGCTATGCGAGCCGGCCTCACTCGCCTGTCCAGACCGCGGCACTTGTGTACGTTATAGGTCACTACCCTGATCCCTGCGCTTCTTGCCCTCTCCATGACGTGATGCTACCTTTCAGTGTGCGGCACTGTCAGTGGCACAACGCTCTATCTCCGGGGCTCGCGTCGCCCCCTCCAGCGGTAAAGCCGCCTGAGCCTCCCCTCCACCCTCCAGCCGCTTCGCGGCTGCGGGTACCCGGTCGCCGTGCTCGCTAGATAGATGCCCTGGGGGGCGTCGAGCCAGCAGAGAACCACGCTCTCAAGCGTGGGTGAATGGATGACCGGTCCGCGCGAACGTGTGCTCTGAGTACTACGGGCTTGCCCGCGGGCATCTATACCCGAGGAGATTTTCCGCTTCTTATATTCAACGTCTTTTCAGCAGGTCTCTTCCTTCGTAATGTTTCGTTTCTTTCAGGCCTTCTCTTTCTCCGGAGCCTGTACGCACGGACAAAGAGAGCAACTGCTGACCAGGTGGCAATGACGGCGAAAGGAATCATTACCCAGCGGGGCCACAGCACGGCCAGTGCGGAAAAAAGAAGGAGAATGATGCCGGCAATTCGCATGATGCGGGCTTCCGCCGGGCCCAGCACCCGACGATCGGCAATAGCAGCCCCGACAGTGTTGCCGATCCTTATGGCCCCTGCTCCGGCGCGGCTTATACTTCCCCCGGCCATACCCTGCCTCACGCGCAAGCGCCTCGACGTCCTCCTTATCGGGCGGACCTTTTGCATTTTGTTCAGCACAATTTCCGTCGAGTGTTCAAGATCATCCAGGTAGAACTGTTCCATGTCCTGCGCGAAGGACTCATCCTCCACGGCAATATCCAGCTCGTAATTGGCCATCCAGCTTGCGACGTTAAGATTGGTAGATCCAACCCGGGCCCACCGGCTGTCTGCGACCGCGGTCTTTGCGTGCAGCATCGGCCCGTTCCATTCGAACACTCTTGCGCCGGCCTCGAGCAAAGGCTGATACCCGGCCCTTGAAAGTGCCCGCAGGATGGGGATATCGGTGGACCCGGGGACCAGAAGACGGACGTCAACGCCATCCCTGGCTGCAGCATTGAGCGATTGCACGTAAGGGATCATTCCAACAAAATAGGCATCGGTCAGCCACAGAGATTTGCGGGCTAGGGCCGTTATAAACTGGTCGAGGCGATAAAGGCCTGCCGTGTTCGGGACGCTTGCCACAACCTGCAACGTGACATTCCCGGCAGCCGGTATCGCATCTTTCCGGGGCATTTCATCATCCGGCAATGGGCTACCCATAGCCGCCCAGATATCGGCGAAAGCTCGCTCGACGTCGGCGACGGCCGGTCCGCGTAGCTCCACGCCGGTGTCGCGCCAGGGTTCAATGCCCCGCTCGCCATCTCCAACCCACATGCGTCCAACACAAAGCCCCGTTACAAAACCTATTTCCCCATCTACGGCAATCATCTTACGATGATCTCGGCTCAGCCAACCGAACGGTCTGTCGAAACGGAAGGGATTGAAGCAGCGTACTTCCACTCCGGCTTTCCTCATCCGCTCCCAGAATTTCTTCGACGTTTTGCCAAAGGCACCGAGCCAGTCGTAGATGAGCCTGACGTTTACCCCTTCACGCGCTTTGGCCGCCAGAACCTGGGAAAACTCTTCTCCAACGTTGTCTTCGTGAATGATGAAGCTCTCGAAATGGATGCTTTTTCTTGCGGAGCGCATGGCCTCCAGCCATGCGGGGTAGTTTTCCTTCGCATCCTTGAGCAACCGTATGGCGTTGCCCGCGATAAGCGGAGCACCAGCTGTTCTGGAAAGTGCCTGCTCGGCAAGTCGCCGGAAGGATGGTATTGTTCTGTCCGCCTGAGGACGTTGCGTTGCTCCAGCCATGTGTCCTCGATTTACCGTGGGAACTTAACTCAGAGGGCCACCACCCGATGTCCTTTATGCATTTTCCTTAATCAGCCTCACGTCCTTTCCTGAGGTTCTGGCTCCTGATCGACCACATTTTCCTTGACATCGGGAGCCTTCCTGAAATTCAGAGGCTTCAGCTCGCGTTCATCGAAAAAGACACGGAACTGCTTGGGCCAGTAATGGCCGGTTGTCTCGTGCAGAAAATAATGAGAGACGGCATTGTTCAGATCTACGTCTGCGTACACAATACCTTCCTCAGCGGGCGCCAGAGGGCCTGCCATTACCCTTCCCGTGCCTGCCTCGATGATTGTGGTCCAGGCGCCGCCCACACGCAGTTCAAGCCCGAGCTTCTTATTCACCTGCTCGTCGAGAACGCCCTGGCTGCAAATAACATAAGCATTGTACGCGATGGCGTGATACCTGGAGCAGACTTCCGACAGCGTGGTGTCAGAATAAGAGAAGCCAACCCACGACGCAATGTGTACCTGTTCGCCCATCGCGGCCAGCGTATAGCCCGGCAACGCCATTGTGTGCTCGCCGCATATAAGCCCGCCCATCCTGCCGATATCCGTATCGTAAACGGTATGCGTGCTGCCGTCCCCTTCACCCCAGACGAGCTTCTCTGCACCTGTAGGTTTGAGCTTCCTGTGCTTGCCCATGATGCGTCCCTTCCGGTCAAAAAAGAGAAGGGTGTTGTAGAGACTCTTGTTATCTCGTTCGTTGATACCGATGACAACATAGGCTGCATATTGTTTTGCCACCTCGCCGATCCTCGCGGTGGATTCTCCCGGCACATCCACAGAGTTGAGATAGAGCTCGGCGGAAAATTTGACGGCTCTTCGCATCTCCATGTTCCAGGCCCAGTACGGGCCGCCGGGAAGAAAGACCTCTGGCAATACAATAAGTTCCGCGCCGTTTTCCGCCGCCTGTTTTATTAGTGAACAGGCTTTTTCTACGCTCGCCTCTCTGTCAAGGTACACAGGTGCCGCTTGAATGGCTGCAGCCTTGAACTTCGGCAGTACGTCTCCCATCGCATTCTCCTTTCACTTTCACTCAATGATGCTTCCTGTTGCGTGTTCGCGCTGGCTGCATCGTTGATGGAAAGTCTATCAAATCAAACCTATGAAATCTATTCCTGGGATACCCGGTCGCGGTGCTCGCCAGATAGGTTTCCACGCTTGTCCGTGGAAACCTATTCTTGATGAAGAATCAGGCGTTCTAGCGGTAGAGCGCGTAATGTGCCATTTGTCTATTGGATACGACAGCACAGCCTTCTTTAGAGATTGCGATAACGCCCAGCGTGCTTTCGCAAGGGAATGACGTGACGCCCTTTCTGCAGGCTTCTCGCACGTGCGCCCCGTGGTCAATCGCATCATAGATACTTCTTGCCAGCATCCTCCTGATAATATCCTCGCCTGTGCCTGTGCATGCAACGGCCGCACAAGCACCTGCGTAAAAGCCGCACCCGATCATGGGGGAGTCTCCTACCCGTCCCAGCAACATAGGTGACGCCCCGCCGGTTGAGTTGGCTACTGCAAGGACACCTTTCCTGTCGAGGGCGACAGCGCCGATCGTATCAGCGCCCATGATGTCGTTGAATCGCTCTTCGAAATTCCAGAGCGACTTGATGTCAAAATCTTTCCATCGCGAATCGTGCTCTGCGAGCTTACCCTGCCGTATAGTACGCAAGAGTCTTCTGTGCTGCTCAAGGCTCTTCGCTGAGGGCTTACCAAACGTCCTTAAGCCTAACTTTCTCGCAAAGAGCTCTGCCCCCTGACCGGAAAGTGCCACGTGCGGTGTGCTTATCACGCCCTTTGCCAGGAGTATAGGGTTTTGCACTGTACGCACAGAAATCACCGTACCCAGATGGCCGGACGAATCCATCAAACCCGCATCCATTTCTACTGTTTTACCGTCAAGGCGCAGGGTCGAGCCCGAACCCGCGTTGTAGCGCCCGTCATCTTCGAGCAGTCGTGCTGCCTCGATTACTGCTTCGAGCGCGCTTTCGCCTTTCTTCAGTAATCTGAACGCTGACACGCAGGCTTTTTTGCAGCCGTCGCTGAGTGCGAGTGGCGAGCCAACCCCGCCGTGGACAACAACGCCGTAAGAAATCATTTTACCTCGAATCCTGCTGCCCTGATACCCTTGAGTATCTGCGCGAGATGCTCCGAAGTGCGAGACTCGATCGTGAAGATCACTTTTGTTTTTCCGACGGGTAGTTCCTGGTCGAGGCGGTGGTGAGCGACAGTGATAATGTTGCCGCGATGGCCGGCGATTATTCCGGCGATGGCGTGCAGACTTCCGGGGACATCATCGACCGTTACCCCGAAGATTGCGAGTCTGCCGCTTGTCACCAGGCCCTTCTGGATAATCCGGTCGATCAGGTTAAGGTCTATGTTCCCTCCGCTCGCGACGAGCACTACACGCTTTCTTCTGAAACGTTCCCTTGACTCAAGCAGAGCGGCAAGCGGCACCGCACCCGCTCCCTCGACAAGGAACTTCGTACGCTCCAGGAAGATGAGGATGGCCATCGCAATAGGGTCTTCCGGGACCAGGAGCATGTCATCCACGTACCTGGTTATGATCTCGAACGGTCTCTCTCCTACACAACCTACCGCTATGCCGTCAGCCAGTGTTGGCAGCGCACTTTCTTGAGAAATCCTTTTTTCTTTAAAGGAGCAAAAGGCGGAGGCAGCAGACTCGGTCTGAACCCCTATAACCTGAGTGGAAGGGGAGGCGTCCTTGACTGTTCTTGCGATGCCTGCCAGGAGCCCGCCCCCTCCTGCCGGCACGATGACGCAGTCAATATTCTCGAGATCTTCCAGGATCTCCAGTCCTACGGTTCCCTGTCCCGCAATGATCTCATCGTCGTCGTAAGGATGGACGAAAGTGAAGCCATGCTGCGTGAGCGCGTGGTCAAGCGCCTGCTGCAGGTTCTCCCCGTACAGTTCAACCTCTGCTCCGTATCCTTTTGTCGCTTCCTCTTTCACGATGGGCACGTTTGCCGGCATTACTATTTTTGCATGGATACCGAGAATACCTGCAGCGAACGCCACTGCCTGAGCGTGATTGCCTCTGGAAGCTGCTATGACCTTGCCCGTTTCCATAATCCCCAATTTGTTAAAGGCGCCCCTCACTTTAAATGAACCTGTCTTCTGCAGGTTCTCGGCCTTGATGTAAACGTCGGCACCACTCATATCACTCAAGGAGCGGGAATGGAGCAATGGCGTCCTATGTATGAAAGGCCTGATCCGCTCGGCCGCTGACTGGATGTCCTGTCTGGTTACCATGTTCGACCAGCTGCGCCGGATGAAAGGTGCACGTCGCAACTATTACGTGCAGCTCCGGCAGAAATCGCCAACACCAATGAATAATTTCTTAGAGGCAGAAAGTTTCTTGTATAATAAGCATGGGATTCGCTGCGATGCAAGACCTTTAGTGCCAGGAACAAAAGAGATCGAACCGAAATGGACAAGAAGCGAATCGATTGCCGCAAGTGCAAGCACTTTGAAGTAACGTGGGACAAAAGTTTTCCCTACGGCTGCAAACTCATGGGTTTCAAAACGCCCTTTCTTCCCTCTCTGGAAGTCCACAGGGCCTCAGGCATGGCCTGTCTCAGGTTTGAGGCGAAGAACAAGCCCTCTACTTGCTGAAGAGCTTTCGCAAACTTTTGGAAGTTTCTTTGAGGCTCTCCCCTAGATTCTTCAGTCCCCTCTGCTCTGTTTCGATCAATTTTTGCCCGGCACTGATTGCCCCGAGGCCTAATTTGTCGGCAAGTTGAACAGCAAACCGGGTCATTAAGGTCTCGCGCAGGCTGAATTTGGGATCATCGATACTGCCGTTTACCACGAAGTCGAGTGCAATTTGGTTATTGTTGGCTTTCAGGAATTCAACCACAACGCCCCTGGGTATAGCCATGAACTTCTCCCCGGCGCTGTTGCTTGGTGCGAATCGGAGATTCTTCAGAACTACCTTTGCGGGTGAGTCAAGATTTCTGTGATCGATGCGGAGGTTGAGATCAAGATCGATTGTCCCCTGCGTGACATTGACGTCACCCGCCTTCAATATGTACGGCTTGACTGTCGTTATGTCAAGACCGTGCAGGGAGACAGTTGAGGCAGTGTCCAATGACTTGAGCTTTGTCTTGCCGGATGCCCGAAGCACTCCTGTGCTCTCTTTTCCGGGGATGCTCACTGAACATTCGTACGTGGTAAATGTGTCCTGCGGAGGGCTGGCAAACTGATCCGCATTGAGGGATACGTCGGTGAGGCGCAGGGGATAGGGCGGCGTGCTGACCTTGCCGTCAAGGATAAGCACTTCTCCCTGGCTGATCTTGAGGCCCTTGACGTTCACCTGCGTCGGCTGCGATGCCGGTTCAGGTTTGGTTTTGCCGACCGGCTCTCCGGGTGCGGGGCCTGTTTCAACCTGCAGAACGTTGGATAAAGGATTGATGAGCTTCCCTTCCTTGTTCGTCTGGGCGCGCACATAGAGCTTCTGAAGATTGACCTCGGAGACTTCGACAAGCTTTGCATCTTTTCCCTGAGACGATGCGTGAAAAGTCACTTTTTCCATGCGCGCCTGCGGTCCGCTTCCCGGGAGGTTGGCGATTGCCAGGTTGTTTGCTTCAACAGCGACATTAAAACCCATCCGCATCAAGTCGATACTGCCGTCAATCGCCACAGAACCTGAAATCAATTTTCCGCTGAGAGTCATGCCGAGCTTGACCTTGGAGACGTCGTCAGTAAGAGGAATGTGAAGATTGTCGAACCTCGCATTGATACGGGAAGCTTCTATCTCGTTCAACTCTTTCAATCTGTGGTCTATGAGAAGAAGCTTTCCGTTCGTTATGTCAATCTGTTTCACGTCAATTGCAAAGGCGCTGCTCGCCGGCCGGGTTCCTGCATCGGCCCTCTTGCGTGCTGTGGCTTCTTCTTGCGGGAACGACGGGAGGAGAAAGGTGCCGTCCTTGTCTATCTCGAGCTCAATCACGGGCTCTTCAATTGTGAGAACAGAGATGCCAATCCTCTTTCTGAAAACGGTCAGGAGGTCGGGTTTGAGTCCGAGCTTCTTTACTGCCGCTATAATCTTGCCGTCTCTGAGCACCTGCACTTCGCGTGCTTCTACACGGCCCCAGGAGAGGCCGATTTCAGCAACCTTAACGTTGTCGCCGAGAGACTTTTCGAACTGGCCCTTGAGGATTTTGTTTCCCACCCTGACGAGGGTGACGAGGGCTCCTGCAATGACAATCAGGATCACTACTGCAACGATGAGTTTGTTACGCGAGACCATGATGGCAGAATAAACATAGCGGCATTAGGACCAAAGGTCAAGAATAACGACTTGCGAATCGCAACCGCATCCTGCCGATTAAGCCTTGACAAAGCATTCGCAAACTCCTTAAGGTAAGAGCCACGATTATGAGAGAACCCCGTCTGCTGTTGCGACTCATTGAAGCCGGCTTCTTCTGGAATGTATCCCCGGAGGGAGTGTGAAGCTTCGCTCTTTGGGTATATTGGTTTTTGCACATGCTGCATGCGACCTGAATCAGGGGGCTATACCTGCGCTTCTCCCTTTTTTTATTGTGCAGCATCACATAGGGTATGCCGCTGCTGCAACTATTGTGTTTGCGACGAATCTCGTCTCTACAGCCTCGCAGCCGATCTACGGGTACATTGCAGATCGCCGTTCTCTGCCGTGGCTCATACCGGTGGCTCTTCTCTGTGCGGGAATCGGAGTCTCCCTCACCGGTGTCGTGCCCAGTTTCGAGATGGGTGTTGTCGTCGTCGGGTTAAGCGGCCTTGGCGTTGCTGCTTTTCATCCCGAAGGAGCACGGCTCATAAGCTACGTCGCTGGGGATAAGAAAGCGACCGCAATGAGCATTTTTGCGATTGGTGGCCAATTGGGGTATGCCATCGGCCCTCTGATAGCCACCGCTATCTTGCTTCTGCTCGGATTGAAGGGCAGCCTGCTTCTGTTTGTGATCCCTGCCACGGCAGCCGGATTGATGGTGATAAATCTACCCGGGATTACGGCAGGCATTGGGAGCAGGGGTGGTCGATCGCGTCATCAGGCAGTGAGTGAAGGGCGTGATGCGTGGGCGCCCTTCGCCTGCCTCTCAGTCGCGCTGCTTTTTCGCTCCATAATCTTTTACGGACTGAATACGTTCACCCCTCTTTTTTGGATCGACGTACTTCACCAGTCGCGAGCGATGGGGAGCACTGCGTTGTCCGTACTCATGATTTCAAGCATAGGAGGAAATCTTGTGGGGGGAAGGACGGCCGATCGTTTCGGCTACCGCGCGGTCGCTGTCACCGGCTACATTGGTCAAATGATCTTTCTTCCCCTGTTAGCCCTTGCTCAAAGCCCGACTCAGGCAATGATGCTGTTGGTGCCGATCGGCCTTGCATCCTCTGCGCCGACGGGACCGATGGTGGTATTGGGACAGGGCTATTTGCCGAATCGGGTAGGGTTAGCTTCCGGCGTGACTCTCGGCCTTGCGTTTTCGTTCGGGGGAATCATGATGCCTGTGCTGGGGTCTGTTGCCGATCACTATGGGCTTCACACTGCGATTTGGATTGTGGCCTTACTGCCGATACTCTGCGCAGGCCTCACGGCAACTCTGCCCGGGATAGAGCGCGCAACGCTCAAGCCCAAGACGCAAGGCTAGGTGAGACTCGGGCGGCAGAGCGTCAACGTAAGGTATGGTGAGGTAAGCGTCGAAGTGCATCGTTACTAGACGTGAACGAGTCGCACCTTGGACAGGAAGAACGCGAGGACGCATGAAACAGCGATGCAGGCGACTCCCAGAAGTTCCAGTGCAAAAGGCGCACTGCTTTGCTCGGCTATAGCCCCGAAGAGCAGGCTTCCCGTCGGCCCGATTCCGTTCGCTATCTCCCTTAGACTCATAACGCGGCCCCGCATGGCATCGGAGACGTGACTCTGGATGAGTGCCGTGTTTATTGTCATGAAGGAAGTGATCATGCCCCCGACCACGAGCAGAAGCAGGAGAGACAGAGGCGGCCACAGGGAGAGGGCAAAGAAAAGGAGCGCAACACCCAGCAGAGCATTCGTGGCGAGTAGAAGCGAACCGTTCACGCGGTGAAAGGGCATTGCCGCCAAAGCGACGAGGCTTACCAACGCGCCCAATCCCGGTGCAGCCTGGAGGAATCCATAACCGGAGGCACCGATCTTGAGGATGTCACGGGCAAAGATGGGAAGGAAGTTGTTTGAAGTGTTCTGTGTGATCCAGGGAATCAGGTAAAGGGGAATCAGACTCAGGAGGAGCGCATCCCTGCGCACATATCTCAGGCCGTCGATCACGTTGCGAAATCCTCTCCTGCTGGCGACCGGCGGTTGAAGGTCTGTTTTCACCAGTATCAACCAGCAAATTGCCAGAAGGGTGCCTACAGCACGTGCACCGAAAACAGGCACCACGCCAAAGCCGGCTATGAGATAGCCTGCAATAGGCGTGGCGATAAAACGGGATGCTTGAACCGACGCGCTGTCCAGTGAGATAGCGTTGAGAAGATGCTCCCTTGTGACAAGGTTGGGAACCATCGACTGTCGTGCGGGATGATTGAAACTCGTTGCTACCCCGCTGAGCAATGAAAGAATTATGATGTGCCAGACTGCCACGACACCCGTCTTGACGAGGATCGCGAGCACGACGGAGAGGGAGGCGGCGAAGAGCAAAGCGCCTATGAGCAGACGGCGGCGGTCCATCCTGTCGGCTACCATGCCGCCGAGAACAGGAAAGAAGATCATGGGGATGTAACGGCAGGAGCCGACTATAGTAAGCATCAACGGGGAGTGCGTGAGATCGTTGACCAGCCACAGGAGGGCAGCCAATTCCATCCATTCCCCCAGGTGTTCGGTAACCGAACCGAGCCAGACGAGGCGATAGTCACGATAGCCCAGAGAGACGAAGGTCCGATACCACAAGGATCCAGAATCAGACACTGCGTTTTTCCCGAAGGATCGAGAGCGCGGTCTTCTTTACTACCACGGCCAGCATGCGGTGGGCTTTGGTATCGAGATGCACGCCGTCGATGGTGCTGGCTTTGACGTACCTCGAGGCGTCGAGAAAGTGGCACCCGGATGAATTCGCTATGATCTTATATGCCTGTGGGAGAGCCTTCATGGTCTTCTCACCACCTTTGTAAAAGAGATCCATCATCCTGGACATTTTACCGAGCAAAGGAGGAGCTACGAGGAGAATCTCCGGAGCTTTGCCGCTTGGTCCTGCCTGACTCTTTTCTATGATCCAGATGAGCCCCAGGCATCCGCCCGCTATGTCGGAGGCGGTGAGGCGATAATAGGGGGCCACATCATTTGTGCCGAGCATCAAGATGCAAAGGTCCACAGGGGCATGCGACTCGAGTAACGGCGCCAGCATCCGGAGGCCGTTTCTGTCCGGTAGGAGCGGACTTTCGACCATTGTCGTCCTGCCGCTCAGCGCTTCTTCGATGACGTGGAAGCCGCTGCCCAGCTCCTTTTGCAACACGCCGGGCCAGCGCTGATCAAAAGCGTAGCGAGTTCCGTCTCGCGGATCATACCCCCAAGTGAGCGAATCTCCGTAGCACAGTATTGTCTTCATTGCACTCTCCTGATGTACTATCTTCGTTTGACGTCCATTTTAGACCGTCGCACGTTCTGCGACTAGGACGACCGCTTCGCTGGGACGCATCAGAAAATAAACGGAAAAGTGGTATGTTAACGTTTGCATCTTCCATCTTCCCAGCGAAGCGGTCTTGATCTACGGTTCACTTCAGAATCCATTGGTGAACGATTGCGGCACAAAGCCAGACTCCAAAGCTCGCAGCAAGAACAACGCACAGGGAAAGATTTTTCTTGAAACAAAAGAACGCGACCAGATAGAAGAGGATACTGGGAAGAATCCCCCAAAGCGCCCCTTTGGTGAAGCTCTGCATGATGCGCGGGTTCCCGTCATTTTCCAGATACATCCAGATGAGTACGAGAGCGCCTGCAAGAGGCATAACACCGATGAGGCCCGCGGTCGACGGCAGTTTCTTTCCGACAGCGGTGGCAGCAAGGATGATTGCGACGCTTAACACTGCTTTAATCAGAATCTGCATCTCACTTTATCGTTCGTTTCTATTCAACCACTCAACCACTCAACGTCTGTTTGCAATTTCCGAGGCAGCATCGAAGCCACTTCTCACGCAATCGCCTATGCCGATGCCCCGGTAACTGCAGCCGATCAGGTGCAGACCCTGGTGGCGCGCCTTGAGTTCGTCAATCTTTGCGAGCCTCTCGAGATGGCCGACCGTGTACTTGGGCATTCCTTTGATCCACCGGCATACTTTTGAGAAAACAGGCTTCGCATCGATTCCGGCGATGCTTCGAAGCTCATCGAGAATAATGTTGACCAGCTTCGCATCGTCCACAAAGACAAGCTCCTCGTGGTGACCGCCGCCCACAAACGAACGGATCAGCAGATGATCATCAGGGGAGCGATACGACCACTTTATGGAGCTCCATGTCGTCGCGTTGATGCGCCTGTTCTCGACCTTTGGCACGATAAAGCCAAAACCTGGAAGCTTCACATTAATATCTGTTTTTTTGAACGCAATAGATATCGTGGCGGTCGAAGACCATTCCATCCCCGTGAGGCGCTCTGAAAGTGCCTGATCCATGTCGCGCACCAGTTCCGATGTCGTATAGGCTGGAGTTGTAAGCACGACGTGATCGAAGATCTCAGGCTTCGCGTCGGAAGGTGCCCCCTGGTCCGGGTTGCCATCCAGCAGGAGGCGATAGCCCTTGTCAGTCTTCAGCACTTTGCTGATCTGGGAACGCGTTCGTATTCGCTCTTTTCCGATAATGGCGATGCACGTGTCTGTGAGCTGCTGCATGCCCCCCTTCAAGCTCATGAAATAGGTCATTCTTCTCTTTGACGGGTCAACCGGCGGCACCTTCTTGAGGGCTGCTAGCATGCCTTTGATGAGGCTGCCGTAGTTCTTCTCCATCTCGACGAAACGGGGAAATATAGCAAGGATGCTCATGTTGTCGGGATTGGAGGTGTGAATGCCTGCCACAAGCGGCTCCGCGATCTTTTCCAGGCATTCCCTTCCCAGACGCCGTGTCACGAACTGGGCGAGACTTTCATCGGCAGCATCTTGTTTTGCAGGCAGGAAGAACTCGAGCCCCATGCGGATTTTTCCTGGCCAGGAGATGAGGCTTGACCTTAGGAGAGGCATTATCATGGTGGGAACCATGAGCATTACCCCTTCAGGAAGGCGATGAAGACGACCGCCTGAATAGATGTAGGTGCCCTTAAACTCATCGTTGCTGCAAAGGAGTTCTTCTTCCAACCCCACCTTTCTTACCAGATCGACGGTCCAGTACTTCTCCGGGAGGAAACTGTCAGGACCTCCTTCCACAAGAAAATCGCTAACCTTTTCCGTGACCAGTTTGCCGCCGGGCGAGGCCTCCTTCTCAAAGATCGTAAAATCAATGCCTTTCTCTTTGAGAGAGACTGCGCACGCGCAGGCTGAAATGCCGCTCCCGACAATAGCGACCCGTTTCACGATGGGCTCCTCTTCTGGCGGAAAGGCATAGTACGGGGTTTCTCCTCAGACTCTCTGGCACATGCATCATGCCGCTTTCTGCAGCGCCTGTAAGAGAATCTTCTTCGTTACTTCTATAAAGGGTGGATCAGTGTTGAGACAGGCTACGCGACGGTGGCTGAGACCCTTTGCGGCAGCATATTTCTTATGTACGACATCGATGTCGTACAAAGTTTCCACGTGTTCTGTAACAAAGCCGATGGGTACCTGCACCACGACGCGAAATTTTTCCTCCGCCACCTTATCAAGAACGGTCTCAACGGTCGGTCCTATCCACGGCTCGGTCGTACCTGCGGGTATGCTTTGCCAGCCAAGTCCGTAATGAGAAAGGCGAAGTTCGTCAACAACCTTATGGACCGTTTGCTCGATCTGGCGTTTGTAGGGTTCATCCGCAAGAGCAGTTGGTAGACTATGGGCGGAAAAGAGGTAAAAAGCGTCCGGGACCAAGGATTCTTCTATTCTTGAAATCCAGCACCGGACAAAGCCTGGCTCGTTATACCAGCTATGAATGAAAACTACCCCGGGATGATACTGTATGCTATCGAGGTGGCGTTTGGCTGTAGCAATATATTCTCCCGCTGTCCTGCTTGTGTAAAAAGGGGTCATGACAAAAAAAAAGATGCGATCGATACCCTGGCTCTTGCACTGATCGATGCGTTCTTCGATGGAAGGATAGGAATACTTGAAGGCCGGTCTGATGCCCAATTCTCCGCCCATTGTTTTTTCAAGTAGCCTCGCGTGCTCTTCAGCTATGGCAGGAAGGGGAGAGCAGCCGCCTATAAGCCGGTAACGCTCGACGATCTGCTGTTCGACTGCGGGAGGCAGCTTACGACCCGTGAGCCTCTGGATGAATCCCGGTACGTCGTCTATCGAGCGCGGCCCTCCGAAGCTGACGAGCAGCACGGCGCTCTTCTTCACCTACGCTTGCTCCCGGCGTGCACTGCTTCCACGAGAAGGGCGACATTGTCAACAGGGGTGCCAGGGTAAATCCCGTGTCCAAGATTGAATATGTGGCCACTCCGATTTCCGGCTCGTTTCAGGACATCCCTTGTAGCTTCCACCATATGTTCCTTGGGGCCGAAAAGCAAGGCAGGATCAAGATTGCCCTGGATGGCCTTTTTCTGGCCCACCTGTTTCCATGCGTCGTCAAGTGGTGTGCGCCAATCCACGCTGGTGACGTCCGCGCCGGCTGCACCGATAAGCTTGAGCATGTGTCCTGCACCCAGGGCGAAATGAATATTGGGTGCCTTCGTGTCGAGGGAAGCAAAGAGTCGCTTCATATGGGGCAGGATAAACGCCTTATAATCGGTCGTCGAGAGGCACCCCACCCAGCTGTCGAATACCTGCACAGCCTGCGCTCCATGCCTGATCTGGGCGTTGAGGTAGGCAATGACCATGCTGGTCAGCTTTTCCATGAGAAGGTTGAAAGCCGCGGGCTCGGCATAGATCATTCTTTTTGTTTCGATGTAGTTACGGGATCCGCTGCCTTCAATCGCATAACTGGCGAGCGTGAAGGGTGCTCCGGCAAATCCGATAAGCGGGACTGTCCCGTTGAGCTCGCTGCGCGCCATCTCCAGGGCCTTGAGCACATAGCCAAGGTCTTTCTCCGGGTCCAACTCCCCCATCCGGTCAACATCTCTGCCTGTTCTGAGGGGGTTTCGGAGCAATGGCCCTCCGCCATCGGTGAATTCCAGACCGATTCCCATGCATTCAAGGGGGAGGAGAATGTCTGAAAAAATTATCGCAGCATCCAGTTCAAAGCGTCGGACCGGCTGCAACGTGATTTCAACGGCAAGTTCCGGTCTTTTGCACATTTCCAGGAAGCTGTGAAATTGTCTAACCTCTCGATATTCCTGAAGATATCTCCCTGCCTGCCTCATAAGCCAGATTGGAGTCCGGTCCACATCTTGTCCTCGGCATGCCTTCAAGAACCGATTTCGTCGAGACATGTTTTCTCCTTGTGTGCTCAGAAGGTTTCTAAAGTATAGCGGAAAATCTTCTGCATGGGTACAATAAAGTTAATTTCGTTGACATAGCTCGACGTAATATATTATACCGTTTAGTGCGCACGTGAAATTTTTCATAAAACCATGTTAGGGGTAAGCTGGGGTCCGGGGCGTTGGACGGATTGCGGGTGTTCTGTTCGTTCCGGCTCGGTGAGCCTTTGAGAATACACACTTTCATAAGGAGGTCGTGATGAGTTGGAACGAGATTTGGGACTTGCTTGTCGGTACGCTCCAGACCACAGGTTTTCCAACGATGACATGGCAGCATGTCGTGATGTGGGCAATAGGGTGCTTTTTTCTCTATATGGCTATCGTCAAAGACTTTGAGCCCCTACTGCTGTTGCCCATTGGTTTTGGCATATTCCTGGTGAATTTTCCGAATACCCCTCTATTCGGCTATCAGGAGGGTCATCCCCAGCTGCTCCAGTTCTTCTACAAATACGGCATCTTGTGGGAGGTAATTCCTTGTCTCATCTTCTTGGGGCTTGGAGCGATGACGGATTTTGAGCCGATGATTTCGAACCCGAAGATGCTTCTCATAGGTGCGGGGGCACAGCTTGGCGTTTTCGTGACATTCACCGGCACCATTCTCTGCGGCTTCAGCATAAAAGAGGCTGCGTCGGTCGGTATTATTGGTGGTGCTGATGGCCCGACCACTATCTACCTTACGGCAAAGCTGGCCCCTCATCTGCTTGCTGCAAATACCCTTGCCGCTTATTCGTACATGTCAATGGTTCCTATCATCCAGGCTCCTATCATGCGAGCCATGACAAGCGATAAAGAGCGGCTCATAAAGATGAAGGTCACCAGAAAAGTTTCGCGAACAGAGATAGTGCTTTTTCCGCTCATCTGCGGTGGCATCATTGCTCTGCTTGTGCCGGCCGTCATGCCCCTTATGGGCATGCTGATGTTCGGTAACCTGATGAGGGTTACCGGTGTTGTGAAGCGCCTCGTGAACACCGCGGCTAACCCGCTGATGGACATCGTGACTATCTTCCTGGGTTTGAGTGTAGGCGCCTCGATGCAGGGCCATGTGTTCCTCACCTATAAGCCTCTGCTTGTGTTCGGTCTCGGACTCCTCGACTTTGTGGTCTGCACGGCAGGCGGTATCCTGACCGTGAAAGTGATGAACATGATCGTGAAAGAAAAGATCAATCCTCTCATCGGGAACTCAGGGGTTTCAGCCCTCCCGATGTCGCCGAGGCTCTCACAGGTTATCGGACAGCAGTATGACAAAAAGAACTACCTGCTCATGCACGCCATGGCCGCGTGTCTTGCCGGTTCCATCGGCTCACCGGCTGCTGCAGGCATGCTCATATCGATGTTTGAGTGATGGGGAGGTGCGAGCTATGAAAACTCTACTATATGCGATAGCTTTGATGGTTTTGGCTGGATTAGCCTTCTCGCCTGTTACCTCCTACGCATTCGGTGGCGGGCAGCCCCCCTGGACTGCACCCGTCATGCCCGGCGCCAAATTGACGAGCAGCGAAGGTACTTCCGCCTACTACGAAATCGACAAGCCCTACGAAGCTGTACTCGCCTGGTACCAGGATGCGCTCAAGGACTACAAGGACCCGAATTATGCGCATGTGAACTGGGCAAAGTTCCGCGATTGGAAGGACCAGATGTACATAGAGGATCAGGGTGCCGCGCCCTGGCATTCCATAGGCATCCAGAAGGGCGGAGGAGGCAAGACGGTTATTAAGATCGTCAGAGATAACTTCACCTGGATCTTCAGCACGCTCCTCATCCGGTTCGCAGGTGTCTTTATGGTCCTTATTATCCTGTGGCTCCTGCTCAATCTCAACGGCATACTTATGAAAAAGTACTTCCCGGAAAAAGGAGCTAAGGCGTAGATGTAACCGGGGACGAGAATCCCACCAGAGCTTGAAACTGAAAGAGCCCCTTCCCCGAGCGGAAGGGGCTCTTTAATTGCGATGCAATAGATTCCCACGGGCAAGCCCGCGGTACTCACATCACGTGCTCTCGCGAACAGCGAATCTATTCACCCACGCTTGAAAGCATGGTCCTTTGCTACTCGGCGCCGCCTGTAAGGAATCTATCTAGCGAGCACGGCCGACCCTGGGTACCCCGCAGCCGCGAAGCGGCTGGAGGGTGGAGGAGAGGCTACATGCGGCTTTGCCGCTGGGGGGCGACGCGAGCCACAGGATATGGATCAGAACTCGGGGTTCACGGGTGGTGGGCTATCCTCAGGCCTAATGTTATCGAACTCGCCTCTTGCCCTGCGCCTCGACCTGTCGATTCTGATGATGCCCATGTAGAGTAAGATGAGCGTTGCGGCGAGAAAGAAACGGAAGGGTATCCGCTTCGGGACGAGTCTTGAAAACTTGATTTTCTCCTCCGTCTTGCCGGGAGTGATAGGTGACGGGCTTTCGTCGCCACCGGGCTGCTCCTTCTTTATTGCTATGCCCGCCTTGTACACGTAATCGACAATGCCTTTATCCTTTGAAGAGCCCGACAGGAAGGGAAGTACAATCAACGGAATGCAAACAGCGATGAAAATGAGCAGTATGCCCATCTTCTTTTCGCGCTTGACGCGCTCCTCCCGCTTCATGCGTTCCGATGAGTCCATGGAGCGTATAGTATACCATCTCTGTATACGAAAACATAGAGCGTACGGCTACACCGCGTTCGATTTCTCGTGTTCTCGTAGACTCAGGAGGCCTATTCTTTGAGCCGCAGCTGGTTCTGCACATCCTTGACGCCGAGTGCTGATGCAGCTACATCCTCAGCAAGTCTCTTCATCTGGCGGTCGGCCACAGAACCCTTCAGGATCACCTCTCCGGCGCACACCTCGACTTCGATGTCACTCGCATCGACGTGCCCGTTTTCCATCAGACGCTCTGACACATCCTCGAGAATACGTGCATCTGAGCGGGCGTAGCCTTTCGGCCCGACACCTGCATACGGTCCGGGTCTCGTCTCGCCATAGAGATCCTTCTGTTCATCACCCGAAAAGGTCCAATAACCCCCGCCGAAGTGCTGTTCCTCCGGCTGGACTGCGTTACTGGTCTGAACGTGCCTGTAAGAAGGATAGTCTTCAGAATAACTCGCCACATTCTCTCCTCCGAAATGTTGCTGCCTGCGTCGACTGCGGAGATAGCTCAAACCTCGCATGGTATCCTCCTTATGCAGTAGTCTTCGATCTAAGATATTAGTAATACCTGTTTTTCCGCAGTGCAAGGCTGGAGGGGGGAGCTACTACACGTGGAGTGGGGAAAAATGCTATAGTATCTGTTACTTAAATGCCGAAGGCGGGACTTGAACCCGCACAGGCTATCGCCTACTAGACCCTGAACCTAGCGCGTCTGCCACTTCCGCCACTTCGGCATTACACTGTAGGTTATAGAGAAACGGTCTTTCTGTCAAGAGGTGAGTATGCAGCTCTTTGAAACGCTCGACATTACGTTGAAGTCCCCGAACCCTGTGCTGACTATAGGGAATTATGACGGCGTGCACATCGGCCATAGAACGATCATCGAAATCACCAAAGGCAAGGCTCGCGAGATCAACGGAACGCCGATGCTCATGACCTTTTACCCACATCCTCTCCACGTCCTCAGGCCGGATAAGGAACTTCCCTGCATTACACCTCCAGCAGAAAAGAAGAGGTTGATTGAAGAGGCCGGCATAGAAGTTCTCGTGATTGTCCCTTTTACCGAGGAATTCAGCCAGATCACGCCGGAAGTATATGTGAAAGAGATCCTCATCGGCAAGCTGGGCATAAAGGGTCTTGTGGTCGGGTATGACTTCAAGTTCGGTAAAGGAGGGCGCGGTGATATAGAGGGAATGAAAAAGTACGCGGACGCCTACGGCTTTTTTCTGGAGGTGGTGAGCCCGGTGACCATAGGCGGCGAAAAGGTGGGGAGCAACAAGATCAGGAAACTTTTGCAAAGCGGAGAAATAGAAAAGGCCAGTCAGCTCCTCGGCCGACCCTATATGCTTCACGGAAACGTTGTTCACGGAGAGAGCAGGGGACGGGCCCTTGGTTTTCCCACCATCAATTTAAGAACAGACTTTGATCTTATCCCGCCAAATGGGGTGTATGTGAGCGAAGTAGCCCTGGATGGAAAACTGTTCCACTCCGTGACCAATATTGGCTACAACCCGACGTTCGGCGGGCGACAGCGCACAATAGAGACCTTCTTATTGGATTATGAAGGTGATCTCTACGGCAACGATGTACGTCTTTTCTTTCGCATGAAACTGAGAGAAGAGGTCCGTTTCGAGAACGCTGAGGAACTGCGAAAGCAAATAGGGCGGGACGTGACCGCGGCGCGAGACTACTTTGTCAGACGCGGGGTGTGACGAACAAGGTTGTCTATAGGTTCCGTTTAGCCTTGACCTGTCAGTGACAGGCCGTTGAATTCCACCTCGCCATCACTCGAAAAGACAGCCCAACATCTATATGTGTCTGAATAGAGTATTCCGAATCCCGCAGACCATTCGACAAAGCCTGTACCATCTGCTATGGACAGCAAGAGAAGACCTAGAAATCGCAATAGCGTCGGTCCGTCGAGAAGGCTAAAGCAGTTATTGCCTATAAAATGAACCTTTTCACCCACGGAACAGGTTCCATCCCCGAGGCTGACGGTTCCGTCGTCATGGATTATTATCTCGACTCCGTACCCGCCAGTTATTGTGATCCCGGAAGTATCCACCGTAACACTCCCTCTGCCTTGCTCAACCGCCTTGAGGACTGAAAAGAGCTCTTCCAGGTGCAGCGCGCCCCATTGCTTGTACTGCAGCGTTTCTTGTGTTGATTTATTTCGTGATGAACGCCACGCTGACAAATCATAAACCATGGTACGGCCTCCTCGTCTCTAGCGTCTACCTAAGTATATCGGTCGAAGCAGCACGGACTTAATTAGTTCATGCAAAGAAGAACAAAGTTCATGAAGGGGCCGAATAAGAGCATAGACAAGACAGACAAGGGCAAACGCCGCATAGTAATTCGCATTCAAGCCGTAGACCGAGGCGGCAGCGAGGAGATTACCGGAGGCGTACTATAGTACGTCGAGGAAAAGCGACATAGCGACAACGAAGGTATGCACTTGAAGGCGAATTACTATCAGAAAGAGGGGTCGCGATAGACGACCTTCCCATCCACTATAGTGAGCAGATTCTTGCCCCTCAGCTTCCGCCCGTGGAAGGGTGTATTCTTTCCTTTTGATGCGAACAGACTTTTGTCGACGACCCATTCTGCGTTGGGATCGAAGACGATCAGATCAGCATTTGAACCTTCGTGTAGAGTTCCGTAAGGCAACATGAGAAGGCGCGCTGGATTCTGGGTAAACTTCCTCAACAGTTCTTTGAGTGAGAGAACACTTTCGTGCACCAGCGAAAGAGAAAGGGCAAAGCCTGTCTCCAGCCCTACAATACCGAAGGAGGCGAGATTGAATTCTACATCTTTAGAGGGATAATCGTGCGGGGCGTGGTCGGTAGCGATAATATCTATAGAGCCGTCCTTTAACCCCTCTTTGACAGCAGTTACGTCGTCGCGGGACCGGAGCGGCGGGTTCACCTTGGTGTTGGTATCGTACGTAAGCGTGTCTTCATCGGAAAGCGTGAAGTAGTGAGGACAGGTGTCTGCGGTCAACTTGCCGTACCTTGTCTTTTCGTCTCGCACGATCCTTACAGTGCCGCCCGACGAGGCATGGGTGATGTGGATCGGTGCATCTACATATTTGGCGAGCATGATATCCCGAAGGGCGATTATCTCCTCTGCGAGGGCAGGTGTCGCGTCCAGCCCGGAAATAAGTGAGGCCCGTCCCTCATGAACAACCCCATGCGCCAGGCTCTCGTCCTCGCAATGAGAGACTATGGGTAACCCGAAACGCTTGGCGTACTCCATCGCCTTGAGGAGGAGCCCTGCGTTCTTGACCGTCTTGCCGTCGTCAGAGAGCGCCACTACGCCTGCTTCAAACATCTCCCCGATCTGAGAAAGCTCATCTCCTTTCAAGCCTCTAGTGATCGCTCCGCAGGGAAAGACGCGACAGAGCGCCTCTGCCTGGGCACGCCTCTTGATAAACTCTGAGACGCTTCGGTTGTCGTTCACAGGGTCTGTATTGGCCATACAGACGACCGTGGTAAAGCCGCCCCGAACTGCTGCTTCGCTGCCCGTCCGGATCGTCTCCTTGTATTCGTAGCCGGGCTCTCTCAGGTGCACATGCATGTCTATCAGGCCTGGCGCCACGACCAAGCCGGTTGCGTCTATGGTGTGGCTCTCCTCAACCGCACCTGCAATGTGGCTCGCGATCTTCTCTACGAGGCTTCCGTTGACGAGGATATCAACCTTTTCGTCGCGTTCACTCGCCGGATCAATGAGGCGGCCGTTCTTGATGAGGGTTTTCAACTCTCGCCCCCGAGGAGAAGGAAAAGAATAGCCATTCTGACAGCCACTCCGTTTTCTACCTGGTCGAGTATGACCGAATATGGGCCATCTGCCACCGCATCGCTGATTTCAATGCCCCGGTTCATGGGGCCCGGGTGCATAATGATCACATCCTCCTTTGCGCGTTCAATGTGCTCTTGCTTCAGACAGTAAAGCATTGCGTATTCTTTAACAGAGGGTATGACAGAAACGCCCCCCCGCTCCTTCTGGATGCGAAGCATCATAATGACATCCTTGTCAGCAAGTGCCTTATCGAGTCTGTACTCGACGTTCACTCCCAGGTCTTCGAGAAAAGGCGGAAGCATAGTGGGCGGGCCGCAGCAGGTAACATCCATATCAAATTTCTTCATCGCAAAAATATTCGACCGGGCCACCCGGCTGTGGGCTATGTCGCCGACAATGGCTACCTTGAGCCCGTCCAGGGTTCCTTTCTTTTCCCGCATGGTGAAAAAATCAAGGAGGGCCTGCGTGGGATGTTCGTGAGCTCCGTCGCCACCGTTTATAATGCTTGACGAGAGAGTCTGCGCAAGGATGTGGGGTGCGCCCGGCATGCTGTGCCTGATGACAATCACATCAGGCCTCATGGATTCGAGGTTCTTGCCCGTGTCCTTCAGCGTTTCGCCCTTGACGGCGCTGCTCGTCGTTCCGGAGATGGAGATCGTGTCTGCGCTCAGGCGCTTGGCCGCTATCTCAAAGGAGACCCGCGTCCTTGTGCTCGGTTCGTAGAACGCAGTAATGACTGTTTTCCCTCGGAGAGTCGGGACCTTTTTGATATCGCGGCGTGATATTTCTTTGAAAGACTCAGCCGTATCGAGGATGAGAAGGATTTCTTCCCTCGAAAGTTCTCTGATACCCAGCAGATCTTTGTATGGCCAGCTCATGCGGCTTGCGTTAGTATTACCTCGTCCACACCGTCTATCTCATGGAGCTTCACAAAAATTTCCTGGTCAGGCGTCGCAGGGTAAAATATGCCCCGGTAGTCCGGATGTATGGGCATCTCCCGAGAGCCCCTGTCGACAAGTACAGCAAGCTGTATCCTCTTGGGGCGCCCCAGGTCCATGATTGCATCTATTGCTGCCCTGGTTGTCCTTCCTGTGTGCATCACATCGTCCACGAGCACGAGCGTGATGTTGTTTACGTCAAATGGAATTTCCGTCTTTTTTACTTCCGGGGTTTTGAGTTTGAAGACATCGTCACGGTACATGGTGATGTCAAGTACACCGACCGGAACCTCTTTGTTTTCGATAGCGCGTATCTGCTCCTGAATCCTTTTGGCGAGAAAGATCCCTCTAGTCCTGATGCCGACGAGGCTCAAGTTTCCCGAACCGCTGTTTTTTTCCAGAATCTGGTGCGTGATCCTCAGGATGCTCCGTTCTATCGCCTTTTCGTCCAGCAGGGCTTTTGGTTCCATCAGTTATCCATCGAAATAGCTTTTTGCGGGCATGTATCGATACAGGCCGTGCACTCGATGCACTCCTGCGGATTCAGTACCGCAACCAGCCCTTCAAGATCACCGAAGACATCGTAGGGACAGATATCGATACATTCGCCGCAATTTTCGCACAGATCTTGTGAGATGGCTGGTCGCATCGGTGTAAGCATAATGGGTTTGTGGAAAAAAATCAATTTTAAATTGCACGCCTGTGGTTGCTGGTAGACCCGCGTTGGGCGGCAGGAGTTAAATTTGCCGCACGTGCGACCCGGCGCGAGCCCCTGACACAGGCATTTTTGAGAATTTACTTGACAATTAGGCGCGATGATTATAATTTCTTACGTTTTTGCGCGCTTTATCCGCGTGACATCGTTTATTGAGGGAACAGGTGCTCAAGTCGCTCAAATTTAGAGCCATTCTCGTTTTGGTGTTTCTCGTCATCTTCGCAGTGTTTCTCCTGCCCAATTTCGTTGAGTTGAAAGGGGCGTGGAAGCGCTACCTTCCCAGCGATAAGATACGCTTGGGCCTTGATCTCAAGGGCGGCATGCACCTGCTTCTGGCCATGGACACGAGCAAGATGATGGAGAATCTGACTGACCGCAAGTTTAACGGGCTCAAAGATTCCATGATTCGTGACGGTGTGCGTTTTCTGAATCTTGAGAGAAGGGGCGACACAATTTCCATAGCAATAAAGGCAGACCAGAAGGACAAGCTCTACAACCTTTTGGGCAAGGAGTATCCTGATCTGAAAGTTGCCGGAAGCAGGACTGAAGGTGATGTGCTCACCGTCGATCTCAGTATGGTCGAAAAAGAGGTTGCGCAGCTGAAGGAAAATGCGGTCCGCCAGGCTTTAGAGACCATCCGCAACAGGATCGATCAGTTCGGTGTCTCAGAACCGATCATTGTGCAGCAAGGAGATGACAGAATTCTTGTCCAGCTTCCGGGAGTGAAGGACCCTGACCGGGCGTTGGAACTGATAGGCAGGACTGCGCAGCTTGAATTCAAGTTGGTAGACGAGGATAATGCTGCGAAGTACGAAGCTACAAAGGTAGTTCCCGAGGGCGACGAAGTATTGCCGATGAAAGCGCGGAACCGGGAAACAGGTGTCACCTCCACGTCTCAAATCCTGGTAAAGAAACAGAGCCTGCTGACGGGCGACCTACTCACCGATGCCAGGGTGAGGATCGGCGGAGAAGTAGCTGGTGAACCCTACGTCGCAATCGAGTTCAGCAGCGAAGGCTCCAGGCTCTTCGACCAGATAACCGGTGCAAACGTCGGCAAGAGGCTGGCCATCGTGCTCGACAACACCGTCTATTCAGCGCCCGTCATCAGGGAGCGTATATCAGGCGGGAAAGCATCCATCACCGGCAGTTTTACCATGGATGAAGCATCCGACCTTGCCATTGTGCTGCGGGCCGGCGCTCTGCCTGCGCCTGTGAAGGTCATACAGAATATCACCATAGGTCCGGCATTAGGCCAAGACTCGATCCGGCGGGGCGTATATGCAGCTATTCTTGGTGCTCTGCTCATTATTGTCTTCATGATTTTCTACTACAAGGCCTCTGGCGTCGTTGCTGATATCGCCCTCTTCATAAACATGATATACCTCCTCGGCGCTTTTGCCGCGCTGAGGGCAACGATGACGCTTCCCGGCATTGCCGGCATCATACTCACGATGGGAATAGGTGTCGATACCAACGTCCTCATATTCGAGAGGATACGGGAAGAGTTGCGGCTCGGCAAGACCGTGAGGGCTGCCATCGACGGCGGCTATTCAAAGGCATGGGTGACCATTTTTGATGCACATATCACCACGTTGATCACCACCTTCATTCTTTTCATGTTCGGCACCGGCCCGATCAAGGGTTTTGCCGTCACTCTGAGTATAGGTATCGTGATCAACCTTTTTACTGCGGTTTTCGGGTCCAAGGTTATCTTTGACTGGATCTTGCAGAAATATAAGCCGAGGAGTTTAAGTATCTGATGGCCTTCATCGAGATCGTCAAGAAGACGAACATAGATTTTATAGGGCTTAGAAATAAGGCGTTTATCCTTTCATTTGTCCTGGTCGGGCTTGGGCTTCTTGCGTTTGTGATGGTGCTTCTCGGCAAGGCAAACGAGTCAGTTGATTTTACCGGAGGCACGGCTCTGCAGGTCCGCTTCAGTGCCCAGGTACCCATACACGATCTGCGGGTGGCGCTGCTTCAGGGAGGCATCAACGACGTGCAGATCCAGGAAGTGACAGGCACCCGGGACTTCTTGATAAAGACGAAACTGTCGGACGTGGGCCAGGAAAAAGTGCAGGACAAGATCGGGAAGGTGCTTTCGGGCTCGTTCAAGGACAAGAAATTTGAGATTCTTTCCGCCAACATGGTTGGAGCGAGCGTGGGCAAGGAGCTGAAAAAGGACGCGGTCATCGCTATTGTTCTGGCCATGCTCTGCATTGTTGCCTATATCTGGTGGCGCTTCACATTTATATTCGGTGTTGCAGCCACCATAGCGACTTTTCATGATGTACTCGCAATGCTCGGCATTTTTTACCTGCTCCATCTCGAGATGAATATTCTCTTTATCACGGCGCTTTTGACTATAGCCGGTTACTCCCTCACCGATACGGTTGTTGTCTTCGACCGTATAAGGGAAAACATGGGCAAGATGCGATCGAGAGACGAGTTTGGCGGCGTGATCAACAGGAGCATCAACGAGGTGTTGAGCAGAACGCTGATCACATCTCTCACCGTGTTGCTCGTGCTTGCAGCGCTTCTCGTGCTCGGCGGCGAGGTGCTCTTCGATTTTTCTCTCGCTCTCTTCATCGGCGTTCTTGTAGGCACGTACTCATCGATCTTTGTAGCGAGCCCTCTCGTCTATATCTGGAGAAAAAGGGCGGCTTGATTCTTTAAGGCCCGCGTCTTCGTCGGCGCCTATCTCACTCACGGTCAATAAGTCTCCCGAGACAAGCATGCGCCAGGCCGGTCGTACGGCGGGCCGGTGTGCTCAAAGCGCTTGACAAACCGTGCGCAATGTTCGAACATCAGAATCGTGGCTCCAACAAACGGGGGAGTGTTATGAACGCAAAACGCATTGCCAGCCTAAAGCAAACAGGAGTCTCGCTACTCGTGTGTGTGGCTATGCTGCTCGTGGCCACTCAGGCGAAGTCCGAGTTTCCGGAGAAACCGATCACTATTATGGTTTCGTTTGACGCGGGCAGCACGACTGATATCCTTGCGCGGGCCGCCGGGATAGGCGCGGAGAAGTACCTGAATAGCCGCTTTGTTTATGAGAATAAAGGCGGCGGCGGCGGGACTGTGGCGCTGGGAGTGCTGTCGGCTGCCAGGCCTGATGGCTACACCATATGGGCCGGAAACAGCGATTCTTTCGTGTATACGCCTATGATGCAAAAAGTTCCCTTCAAGCCGCTCAAGAGCTTTACCCAGATACTGGGCTTCGCTGCGGCCCCGTACACTGCGTTGATCGTGAAGCCTGATGCGCCATGGAGAAACTTTCAGGAATTCGTAGACTACGCCAAGAAGAATCCACGCAAGATAAAGTACAGTTCCTCAGGTGTGGGAACCGGCATGCACCTCGCCATGGAATATATTGCCGCCAGGGATGGCATACAGTGGGTGCACGTGCCGTATAAATCGGCTGCCGCTGCGAGGATGGCGCTGATGGGCGGACATGTGGACGCGTGTTCTGCCGGGGCGGAGTTCGTCCCCTTTGGCAAGCAGGGAATGGTTAGAGTGCTGGCAACGCATGGAGACAAGAGGTCGCCTGCGTTCCCGGATGTTCCCACGTTGAAGGAACTGGGATACGATTTCGTGAAGGACACGATATTCTCGCTGGCGGGTCCGGCGCCGCTTCCGCCGGACGTGCTCAAAAAACTGGAGACGGGCTTTACCAGGGGCACTGAAACAGCCGAGTTCATTTCCGTGCGGGAAAAGCTTGACTGTCTGCCTGCCCACTATAACGCGGCAGCTTACGACAGGTATCTCAAGGACCTGTGGGTGCGCACAGAAAAGATGTTCAAAGATGCAGCGATAATAAAGGAGCCCGCCACTGAGCCCTACTAATGAAAACTGAAAGCGATGGACGACCGCACTGCGTGCTCGGACGATTACGAACATGTCAGCTGAAGTCGCACCGGATAAACGCTCTTTATGCCGGGGGGATTCGCGTCAGGCCGTACATGTACGGCCGGAGCGCCTCCGGCACACCGATTGAGCCATCAGCCTGCTGATAATTCTCCATCACAGCCATAACAGTTCTCCCGATGGCGAGACCAGATCCGTTCAAAGTGTGGACGAACTCGATCTTGCCTGCACTGGTCCGGTATCTGATTCTTGCACGCCGCGCCTGAAAGTCAGAGAAATTGCTGCACGAAGATATCTCCCGGTAAATATTCTGCCCGGGCAGCCAGACTTCTATATCGTAGGTTTTTGAAGAGGAAAACCCCAGGTCCCCTGTGCAAAGCGCTGAAACGCGGTAGTGGATATTCAATCTTCTCAGCACCTCTTCCGCATTCAGGAGAAGGCCTTCAAGCTCATCGTAGGAATTCTTTGG
>DATKNH010000064.1 GCA_035541455.1 Syntrophorhabdales bacterium | reverse complement strand
CTAAAACAAGGAGCCGCACAAGCGGTTCAGCTCTTTTCGTTCCGCAAGACGTGAAGCAATGCATCACGACGCTCCCCAGCCGTGAGAAAATACCATATCTAATGAAGAAAAAAAAGCAAAGAGTCATTAGATTGACACGCTTCCACCCTCTTCCGGTCAGTTCCAGTCTGCTGCGCAGGAACGATCCTCAGGCCAAAAAGCTTATTCGCGAGGTTTTCAGGCTTGATCCCTTGAATCTAGCACACTTCTTGCAGTCGGTCTCTGCGTGTCTAAGTCTCAGACGATACAATCTCTTCCCGGAGCAGAGCCTAGGAGGCCCAAGAGAAGGCATTCTCCATTGACTATTCCGGAAAAAGTGAGCCGACTTCTGGAGATGTACACTTTGATTGCCCAGGGCCGTCAACCCTCAGTCCACCTGTTGATGGAGCGTCTCGACATCTCCAAGAGAACTGTCTTCCGTTACCTGAGGATCATCGATACAATCGACAGGATCACCTACGATCCGAGACAGAAGGGCTACGCCTTCGCTGAGGGCAATCGGGCTGACAAGTTGCGGCTGAGTCATGATGAACTGGCTGTCGTCCTCGCTGCTGGAGAGGCTGTATCCCACCTGGGGAGATCGTTTGGAGAACGGTTCAGAAAGCTGATCAGTAATCTCGATCTCGCTCTAAAGCCAGGTTCAGGCATGTAACGTGCGGTAGCGATGCCATAATTCTGGCATGTGTATTCTCTTCTCCTCCCTTGCGCCGCAGCGAAGCTGTGAGCGTCCAGCCTTGCTTTTACGAGTCATCGACAATCTGCTGCCATCCGTGCGAATCCAGTAATAGCAAGGGTCGGCAACGATTCTCATCTTTAACTTTGGCCTGAATCTTGCTATCAAACCAAACATGCCATGCGAAGATTTCTAGGACGTGTTCTTTTTTCAGCCGCCCGGAGTGCCGCTTTCATGGCATTGTGCAGAACCAATCGCACAGTTACAGTAATGTGCCACGCAACTATTTCGACCACTGTTCTCCAGTATTGACTTGCACGAGTCAGCGGCGGTAGCCTATCTATTTTAGAGTCCCACAAAAGAGGAGAGACATGCATCTCACGCAGAAAATAGAATCAAAAAAAGCAAACATAGGAATCATCGGGCTCGGTTACGTCGGGCTGCCTCTCGTCATCGAGTTTTGCAAGGCGGGGTTCAATGTCACGGGCTTTGACGTCGATGACAAGAAAGTGGCTCTCCTCAAGAAGGGGCAGAGCTATATCAAGCATATCGATGCGTCGCGTATTCTGCCGCTTATCCGGGCGTCACAAAAAAACGCACCGCCATTTTCTCCAACCTCCGATTTCTCGCGCCTCGCAGAGATGGACTGTGTGCTCGTGTGCGTGCCAACACCTCTGAATAAGAACCGTGAACCGGACATGACGTATGTCTTCAACACGACGAGAGCTATAGCACGATTCCTCAGGAAGGGTCAGCTGATCGTTCTGGAGTCGACCACGTACCCAGGCACCACGGATGAGGATATGCGCGCCATGCTGGAGGAATCGGGCCTTAAGGCGGGTATCGATTTTCATCTGGCTTTTTCACCTGAAAGAGAAGATCCGAATAATCCCCAGTACACGACTGCCATTATACCTAAGGTGGTAGGCGGTTACACTAAAGATTGCCTGAAAGCAGCCACGGCACTTTACAGCCAGATCATGCAGCGCGTCGTCCCTGTCTCTTCAACTAAGGTCGCTGAAGCAACGAAGCTCCTGGAGAATATCTATCGTTCAGTCAACATCGCGCTCGTGAATGAGCTAAAGATACTTTTCGACCGCATGGGCATAGATATATGGGAAGTGATCGAGGCGGCAAAAACCAAGCCCTTTGGCTTTCAAGCGTTCTATCCGGGACCGGGATTGGGCGGACACTGCATCCCTATAGATCCCTTCTACCTGACGTGGAAGGCACGGGAGTATGAGGTCGCCACAAGATTCATCGAGCTGGCAGGCGAGATCAACACGAATATGCCCGCGTACGTCGTGCAAAGGCTGGCGGAGGCGCTCAATGATAAAGGTAAATGTCTGAAGGGTTCCCGCATCCTTGTGCTCGGTGTCGCTTACAAGCCCAATGTGGATGACGACCGGGAAAGCCCGGCTTTCGTTATCATGGAACTCATCGAGAAGGCCGGAGCAACAGTCGACTACAGCGATCCTTATATACCCAGGCTCAAGAAGGTTCGCAAATTCAGCTTTGAGAAAACATCAGTCAAGCTCACGCCCAAAAACATCAAAGACTTCGATGCGGTCGTGATTGTCACCAATCACGCAAATGTCGATTATAAGCTCGTGCACAAATACGCCGGACTTATAGTGGACACCAGAAATGCCATGAGCAAAACAGGTATCAAGAACGGCAACATTTATAAGGCCTGATGAAAGTTTCTTCGGAGCAACAGCCATGGACATTATAGCCGCAGCGCTCGGCCACCCCGAGAAGAAATCCTGAGAATTGTATGGCATCTGCTCACTATCCTCCAGCCACCGTGCTGTTAACCGGAGCTGCCGGTTTCATCGGCTGGGAAACAGCCAGACGGCTTTTCGACCGAGGAATCCGTGTTGTAGGGGTCGATAACCTTAATGACTACTACGATGTGAAACTCAAGTTACACCGGCTAGATGATCTGCAGCAATATGCCGATTTCAGCTTCCACAAGATCGATATAGAAGATCGATCAGCTCTGGAAGAGGTCTTCCAAAAAAATAGAATTGATGCGGTAATCAACCTCGCGGCAAGGGCGGGAGTACGTTACAGCGTCGAGAATCCGTACGTATATATCTCTACAAATGTGCAGGGAACGCTGAACCTGTTGGAATTGATGAGGAACTACAAAATAGACAAACTTGTTCTGGCTTCCACTTCATCCCTTTACGCCGGGCAGCAAATGCCTTTCTCCGAGAGCCTTCCAGTAAATACCCCGATCTCACCTTACGCCGCCTCAAAGAAAGCGGCTGAAGCGATCTGCTATACGTATCATCACTTGTTCGGCACAGACGTGTCCATCCTGAGATACTTCACAGTATACGGCCCCGCAGGAAGGCCTGACATGAGTCCATTTCGCTTCATACAATGGATCAGCGAAGGAAACGAAGTCGCGGTCTATGGCGATGGTTCGCAGAAACGCGATTTTACCTACGTCACTGATATTGCCGAAGGTACGGTGAAAGCATTGAAACCCGTCGGATACGAAATCATCAATCTGGGGAACAGCCAACCGCATTCCCTTCATCAGTTGATAACGTTAGTGGAAGATACCCTTGGCAAAAAAGCTCGCGTGAACTATCTCCCGTTTCAGAAAACCGATATGGAGGTAACGTGGGCAGACATAGCCAAGGCATCTCGGCTTATAGGTTGGAAGCCCAGAGTCACCCTGGAAGAGGGCATCAAGCTCACGATAGATTGGCATAGAGCTAACCAGCATTGGCTGAGACATATAGCTACCGATCTTTCGAAATAAGGAACGTCGCTCGTCTAAGAAGACTCAACACAAATATTAGGGAGAGAACAATGAGAAAATCAAG